>NZ_JAKKSE010000029.1:0-51955 GCF_025653595.1 Shewanella sp. SM95 | reverse complement strand
TGAAAACAGCTTACACTGGGTGCTAGATGTCTCAATGAAAGAAGATAGTTGCCAGATTTACCAACATCATGGGGCAGAAAATTGGGCCATGCTTAGGCAAATATCACTCAATATGCTTAGGGCAGAACCTTCTAAGGGAAGCATTCCGGCGAAACAGAAAAGAGCTTGGATGAAACCTGAATATCTAGAATCGGTTTTATTAGCAGGATTGCAGTTGGGCGAATTTTAAACATTCATGCGGTTGCCCTGCTCAGCTACTGATATGACATTAAACCCATGGGCGAAGTTAAGTAATGCAGCGAGCAAACGAGTGTCTTTATCATCCTTATCATAGGAAGCGACAAAGCTTTTATCGATTTTCAGCACGCTAATGGGAAACAATTTGATATGTTCTAAGGACGAAAAACCCGTCCCAAAATCATCGAGGGCAAAACGCACCCCTAACTCGGCGATTCTATCGAGCATTTTGGCATGTTCATGGGGATCTTCAATAAGGCAATTTTCAGTAATTTCAAGCTCTAATGCTACAGCAGGAAGTCCTGTCTTAGTCAGCGTACTCGCTATTTTATCAAACAGGTTCTCATTTCCAATTTGCGATGCAGACAGGTTAACGGCAATGGTGAATTCTTTCCCTGTTGGCTGTAATTGGGTTAGCCAACTCAATGCCTGTGTACAGGCTTGCTCAAGTACCCAGTCATCAATGTCCTCCATTAATCCGATCTCTTCGGCTATGGGTAAAAACTGATCTGGGGCGATAATACCATCCACAGGATGCTGCCATCGGATAAGGGCTTCCATCCCCACCAGCTGATGGGTTTTCGCATTCACTTGCGCTTGATAATGAACCTTAAATTCATTTCTTTTTAAGGCAGTACGCAAACTCGACTCGATATGATTACGGTAACGCACCTCTTTATCTAAAGCTTCTGAGTAAAACTGAATCTGGTTTCGGCCCATTTTTTTAGCGCGATACATAGCGATATCGGCACATTTCATCAGCTCAGAACTGTTCGAAGCCGCTTCATTATAAAAAGCCACGCCGATACTGGCACCAATAAGCACATCGTTTTCACCGAGACAAAACACGTCCTCAAACACTTTTAACAATCGATTAGCCACAATCATAGGGAAATATTTATAATCATTATCAGTGACTAGCACGACAAATTCGTCCCCACCTAAACGGGCAATAATGTCGCCATCTCGTAGTACTTCACTTAATCGAGCGGCTACTTTAACTAAAAGAATATCCCCCGTCTGATGGCCTAGAGTGTCATTGATCGCTTTAAAATCATCTAAATCGAGTAAGATAACGGCTAAATAGTCGTGACAACGTTTGGCCCTTGCTATCGCTCGATTAAGACAAAGTTCAAAACCATAGCGATTAACCAGCTTAGTCAACGAATCGTGTTCAGCTAGCTCTTTTAGTTTTTGGTGGCTATTACGTAACGCCAACGCCATTGAAGATCTTTGTTTCGCATAACGAATTGCACGGGTTAGTATCCGCGAGTTGACCTCATCTTTAAGCAAGAAGTCCTGCGCGCCTAGTTCAATACAGCGCTGAGCCAGTTTCTCATCTTCATAGCGACTCAGCATAACGACTACGGTCTGATCTTGCGTCATGGCATTGAGCTTGATCAACACTTCTAAGCCATTAGCATCGGGTAATAAATAATCCAATAGAATACCGTCAAAATGACGTTCTAATGCGAGATTTAAACCATCAAATGCACAATTTGCTTCGACCACATTAAAAGTCAACTTTGACTGTCTGAGTGCTCGGATGATCGCAGTTCTATCAACTTCATCATCATCGATCAGTAGTAAATCCATATACTCACCTTATGCGGATGGGAGCTCCACTATTCGCCAGTAACCTTCAAGCATATTAAAAATATTGTTAAAACCATCTTTCATATCAGTTTTAACCATATAACCAGCCACATGATGGCTATAGGCTTTCATCCTATCTTCATCGGTACTCGACGTGGTGAGCATAAAAACGACAGACGAAGAAAGAGAAGGATCTGAACGTATTCGCTCAAGGAACTCAAACCCATTCATTCTTGGCATATTAAGATCCAGCAAAATAAGATACGGACCTTTGATCGTGTCTAAACTCGTTAGAATAGTTAATGCTTCGATCCCATCCCGAGCACGCACTAAGGGATTGAGTAACCTCAATTGTCTCATCGCCCGCTGCACGGCCATGTAATCCACGTCATCGTCATCAACCAATAAAATGGTGACCTGTTGATAGTGATTTGCTGCGCTCATAGAAGCTCCTTTTTCACTATTTGCTTAGGCCAACTAAAGCAAAAACAACAACCTCGGCCCTGCGATTTGAGCTGAATCTCTCCACCTAAACTTTCAACCGTTTTCCTCACAAGTGATAAGCCTAAACCACTGCCTTCAACTTCATCCCTTGGTTTAAGTGTTTGAAACATATCGAAGACTTTTTCATGATATGAGCTTGATATCCCCGGACCATCATCTATCACACTGAATCGATACTGATGATCAACCGCCTCACATAAAACCGTAATCACACCTGTACCTAAGTCATGGTGTTTTATGGCGTTACTGATCAAATTTCGTATAACTAATTCCAACAATGGTCTTACGGTATAAAAATTCGGAAATTCACCTTTTAGTACTAATTCAAATCCCTGTGGCGGCGCGACGAGCGCAAACATGTCTTCAGCCAGTTGCCGACTGTTGACCTCTGTGGTTTCAGTATCGACACGGCCAATACGGGAAAACATCAATAGCCCATCGAGCAGTAACACCATGCGATGAATACGACTTTGGATAAGCCCGAGATATTTCTGCACGTTTTCATTGGCGTTATCGGATAAATCCTCTGCTAACCAAGAAGTTAACTGCTCGATACCCCGTAGTGGGGATTTCAAATCATGGGAGGCGATATAGGCAAAGCGGTCGAGTTCTTGATTAATCCGCTCAAGCTCTTGCATGTGTTCTGCACGCTGAACTTCAATGCGCTTACGTTCAGACACATTGTTAATCGTCGCGAGAATGAAAATGCCATTACTGAAATGAATAGGCGTCAGCCCCACCTCTATCGCGAGTCGACTGCCATCTTTACAACAGCCAAATAAGTCATCCCGCATCGACATATTTTTCGCGATCGGCTGCACTAAGTAATTATTCATGTGCTGCTGGTGCACATCCCTCAGCGCGTCTGGCAATAACATATTGATAGAGCGGCCGAGTAACTCGTCTCTGGCATAACCAAATAAACGTTCCGCATGGGTGTTCACTAACGTAATAATCCCAGCCTTATCGACCATAAACAGTGCGCTTGGAGAGGCTTCAATGACGAGTCTAAAGCGTTTTTCATTCGCGATTAGCTCAGAGGTAAGCAATGACTCTTTATATCGATTACGCGCCATGATTAGCACAGAATAAAACAGCGCCAAAATGAATGCACAACCGATAAATTGCAGCCAGATACCTTGGGTCTCTTCCGATCTTGAGATAAAACGCGATTGTGATGAAATGTCCAAGCGCCACGGCCTACCGCCAATCAAGTCGGTCTGTGACTGATAAAACACATCTTTTTGATTTGGCAGAACTTTACTACTAGTAAACATTAAACTGTCGGCATTTGCCTGCGGGCTTTCATAAATGGCGAGCTTCAAACCTGAGAATCGATCCCCCATAATTCCTTGCATGAGGTCGTCCATCCTAAACGCCGCATACACGAGTCCAATCGCCTGCTGTTTCCGCTCTGCCTCCGTTGCCACAATCCCTTGATAAATTGGCAAATACATCAAAAAACCCGCTTTAGCATCTTCGGGCGTATCTTGCACTAAGGCGACCTTGCCAGAAATAGTTGGCTGACCAGTGCTAATGGCGTGCTCTATGGCTTTGCGCCGATTAGCCTCGGAGCACATGTCATAACCAAAAGCTCTTTGATTGCGCCAATCAAAAGGTTCTAAATACAAGATCACACAATACTGATCACGAACTCCTTCTGGGTACACTTTATAGTCTTTAAAGCCTTCGGCCTGAACTTGTTGGACGTGGGCATCTAATGTGTCAGGCTTAAGTAACTGAGCATAGCCAAAGCCTTGGAAACCCGGGTAATACTCGGATAAATGTGCATTGACAACATAGGTTTGCCATTCCTTGCGGGTTACACTATTGGAGGACAATAACAAGCCGACACCACCGCGTAAGACCTGCTCGTAGGCAAGCATTCTGCGATTCACCGCTTCGGTTAACTCTTGAACACTGTTCTCGAAACGCTCTTCACCACGATCTCTAAGATATTGCTCCAGCACATACCAAGAGATGCCCATAAAAAGTAAAGCAGCGACAATCATCAGCCAGCTAGAACTCAGCACGCTAAAGTAGATACTATTTGATGGGCTATGCGATTTAGAAAACTCATCCTTGTCCATATGAGCCAATTCCCTAGCAAAAGATTAGCAATAAACACAGCTACAAGTGTTGTTGCAATTATGCCTAAATTCAAGTTTATCCTACTATTTAACTCGGAATTAACCCGAATATATCGATGACACTGTTGTGCTCTCAATCACAAAATAAGCAAGAACTAAATTAATCCAATAGGCAATCCCAGTCTTGGCTTGACGCTAAACCGCAGCGGGCACAATTATCCGGCACACGGGAAGAATTTTTCACCCTGACTCACAAAATTATTTGCTTTTCTACCATACTCTTTTTAGTTAGAAAGTCGTTAGGAACAACAAGAGGAATTCGTTATGGCTCATATTACTGAAGTCGTGCCCAACGATACTGAACTTGAGGCAATGACCACACCAAGAAACAGCAAAGCCGCCGAGGCAATGCAGCATAGACGCGAAGTCAAAAAGCGTTTAGAAGACTACCTCGAGCGGGCGGAGTTAAAACGTGCATTAGGAGATGACGATTTTTTCTAGCCAATTCTATCTCGCTATCTCGTGGTCAAAATGATGGGATGATGATCTCAGTCGGTGATCATTTGTTTCGAACTCACTGAGTTTTGGCCCACTAAAATCGAATATCTCACCCAGCCAATAATGCTGGGTGTGACTCTGCTTTAGCTCACTAACCTCCAGATTTAATATCGCGTCATCACGGTCATTTTTACCACTCTTGTCGGCTTGAGTTTTGATTAATAAGCATTCAGCCTGAACACACTCAAATAACTCATCGCTGTCATGCTTTGCTCCAATCAATCTATTTCTATATCAAGAACAAAGCAGCTTTAATGTCATATCAATAAAATATTATTAAACAGATGGTTACTTTTTTATGTCCCATAGACATAGCGCTAGAATTGTAACAAGTGCACCAAAATGATTCACAAAATCGATAACAGCTAATTTATTTAATCGGTATATTTTCTCAGCTAGCCTGCGAATCAATATGAATAAATGAGGTTTAAGGCTATGATTAGCCACATCTCTCTCGCTGAAATTACCTGCAGGATATACGGGAATGTCTGAGTCGTTAGCCCAATATCAACAAGATCTACGCCGTTTTTCCGATGAATTAATTCGCATTCAAACGCCAATAAAAATCTTAGATGCCATTAAATGGCCGCGGGAAATGGAGGAACGTTTTCTCTCCAATAAGGGCACGGTACTTCCGGCTATTAAGCAAGAGTTCTATCAAAACATTGCTTTACCTTTTGATCCTGTTAAAACCCAAGCTGAGCTAGCCTCCCTAAAGCAGGACATCCATAGACGTTTGGGTAAACGAGACAAACTCGGCAAAATATTAGTGGCAAACGTCGATCAGTATCGCCTTGTCATCGATATGTTGGGGAACAGAGGTACGCCAACCTTTGGTAAGCTCAGCCAAGAATTGTACGGCAGTGCTAGCCATAAACTGCATGGCGATCGCCATACCTTGCGCCAGTTAGGCGATAAACTCAGCTACATTTTCTCGCTGCCCGCGGCGAGGCACATGAATAAACACCACCCTAAAATTATTAGCGCGCCAGAAGCGGTTAACGTGCTCAGCCAACGTTTAGAAAAGTACTTCCATAGCGATGATATGCGTGTACGCCTTAGTGACGGTATCGTCTCTGACGCTGCAGTCGGTGGCGACACTGTTAAGCTCAATAGCAAAGCAATGTTCAGCGAATCGGATCTTAATGTATATGAAGTTCACGAAGGTTGGGTGCATGTCGGCACAACGCTAAACGGCCGAGCTCAACCCCACGCCACTTGGCTCAGTGTCGGTTCTCCGCGCGTAGCAGCAACCCAAGAAGGTCTAGCCGTTTTACTGGAAATGCTGACGCTAAGCTCAAATCCAGGACGGGCTCGGCGAATTAGTGACCGTGTTGCCGCGGTCGATATGGCTGAAAATGGTGCTGACTTTATAGAGGTATTCAATTATTTCAGAGGATTGAATCTAAGTGCGACAGACAGTTACCGTGTCACTCAAAGGGTTTTCCGTGGGGGTATGGTGGAAGGCGGCAGTTTCTTCACTAAGGATATTTCCTATGTGCGTGGCTATGTGGAAAACATTAACTTTATCCGCAGCGCCATCACCTCAGGCCTTCCTGAACTCATCCCTATGCTATTCCTCGGTAAATTGGCGATCGAAGATATCCCCGTGTTATACCAAGCTTGCCAAGAGGGCATTCTGACTACGCCTAAATATCTACCGCCCATGTTTGATAACTTTAGTGGCCTTTATGCTTGGTTTGGTTTTGCATCAGGTTTAGCAGGAATCGATTTGAAAGGTGTACAGCGCCATTTCACACGCTTATTTAAAGACGTACCGAATGTCGTCCCGACCTTTGAGTTACTCGATGATACTGAATTTGACAACAACTCGGACTAATACAGTAATCTGATTTTTTTAAAATAAAAAAAGCTCACAACTATGTGAGCTTTTTTATAAAACTAAACGCTAATCTTCGATAGAAAAACCTTCACCATTACATTCAAAATACAACTCATCGCGAGCTCGCATTGCCACACGTGTAGAAGATAATGGCATTTCCACCCAACCTTGCACTTTCAAATCTTTTAAGGCTTCCACACTAACTGCGGCAGTGCATTTAAATCCAATCGGTCACCCTGGGTCGCGATTGCTATAGCCTTTGGTTTAGTCTGAGGATCTTGGTTAATCACATCGACTAATCCATGCTGCGCCTCGGGTTCTCCATGGACTAAAATTAACGGCGGCTGGCCTTCAAAATGGTGATACCAACGTAATAACTCTGCTTGATCCGCATGGGCTGAAAGTCCACCCACTGTGTGTAACTTAGCCGCGACTTTAATGCTGTTACCATGAATAGACAGTTCCTCAGCGCCATCGACGAGGGCACGCCCCGGTGTTCCAAGCGCTTGATAACCACAAATAATCACATCACATTCTGGGCGCCATAAATTATGCTCTAAGTGGCTACGAATACGTCCACCGTTACACATGCCGCTCCCTGCGATAATGATCAATCCCTTATGCACATCGTTCAGCGCTATCGACTCTTCGGTCGTTTGGATAAATTCGACATTCGACAACAGCGGATGCTGCCCAGGATGTTGGCGGGTAAAGCGTTTAAAGTCCTCATCCATCAGCGGATAATTATTAACGTAGACGCGGGTCGCCTCAATTGCCATCGGACTGTCTAGGCAGATTTTCCAACGGCCGAGATCCCATTCTTTAGCATATAAATGAAATAGATATAATAACTCCTGTGCTCGTCCAACCGAAAAAGCGGGCAGCAATATATTGCCTTGGCTCTCGTTGACTGTCTTAGCAAAAATGGCTTTCAATTCGGCTAAGGTATCCGTCCAACTGCGGTGAAAACGATTGCCATAGGTGCTTTCCATTAAGACTAAATCTGCCGTATCCACTAAGGTAGGATTACGTAAAATCGGCATACCTGCACGGCCAAGATCGCCACTGAAGACGATTTTCTTCTGGGATTTTCCCTCACCTAACCACAATTCGACTAAGGCGGAACCTAAAATATGCCCTGCATCTGAGAGGCAAATATCCACATGGGGAATAACCCGAGTCACTTGACCGTATTCCAATGGTACAAATTGGGTTATCGCGAGTTCAGCATCTTCAACGGTGAATAGCGGTTCTAGGGGGTCAAGATCATGTTTAGCACGCTTTTTATTGACTCTTTCGGTATCGCGGGTCTGCAGCATAGCCGCATCTTTGAGCATGATGGCGCACAGCTCTGCCGTGGCTTTATGGGTGTAGATAGGCCCATCAAAACCCGCTTTGACTAAGAGTGGTAAACGCCCAGAATGATCGATATGGGCATGGCTAAGCACGACAGCAGAAATAGACTCAGGATCAAATGCGAAGGGATCATGATTACGCAACTCATCAGACTTACCGCCTTGGATCAAACCACAGTCGAGCAATAAGTGTTCATGATCAACCGAGAGTAAATGACACGAACCCGTCACTTCCTCTGTCGCCCCTAAAAACTGCAATGTCATTCGCATGGTGTCCCTCCAAGGTGTTTATCTCATATAAAGATAGACTATGCCCTTATTCCTAAAACAAAAAGGATTAATTAGTCACGTGCGAGCAATGTCAACTTTAGCTGTAATGCTTAGTCATCAATAACCTAACAATGGGTACAACTGACCTTGACGTACCGTTTTGCCAGCGTTAGCAATAGTGCCATCGCGCAGCCATTGTTCGAGCAAAATCTGCAAAGGCTGTTTGACCTCTGCGGCCGTCATTCCAGCGCTAATACTTGGGCTATAGAGTAATTTAAGCAAAATGAAATCGAGCCCAGTGAGTAAGTCCTGCGGGGTTTTGTCGTTAAAGATGGAGGGAAATACTTTCTCTGAATCATTGGGTAAACCAAGCACTTGGGTTATCTCTTCCACTACGCAAGCCACTAACTTACCGTGCATTTTGGCTTGATCTACAGGAATAATAATCCAAGCACGTTCAATCTCTTGCCGTGAATTGAGAGCAAATTTTGCCATACACACAGAGCCATGGACATTTTTCGCCGAGCTCGGTCCCATTAAGCGCATCACCTCACTTGCCCATAGGGATTGACGGGTAAAAACTAAGTGCAGATTCGCCTCAGAGAGCGTATCTACCCGTTGAATATCGAGGCCGGTGATCTGGCCTAAGTGTGTTAAGTGCATCAACACTAATTGAGTGTGCAGCGCCTTATCACCCACTTGATGCTCAATAAACACTCGTACCGGTATGCGCCACTTACGCACGCTATGTTTAGCAAGGTCATACTCATTTTGTAGGGCGACTTCACTAAATGCTTGGGTGATATAAGCGGAGTTTTTCCAATCCGTAGCGGGCGTTAATACTTGGGTTAATCCGGGAGATGTTTGAGCAGCAAACAAAGGCAAAGCGAATAAACTTAGCGTTAGAAAAAGCCCTAAACGAAACAGACGTGCAGTAAAAAATAACCAACTGTAGAAACGTGTTAATACCCTAAGCCACTTTTGCATTGGCACTCATCCCGCAACTTGACGAGGTCACTGAATCAAAATCATAGCAGTGATACTGATAAAAGAAGTCGAAATCTGCAAACAACCTCATACAACATAGACTCAATAAACTCGCCCAGATAATGCAATGCCGACTAAACCGTTGCCAATAAAACCCCATAATAAAATTACTACACAAAGCATCAATACATTGTTTTTAAAAACATTATATTTAATATCATTAATCGTATACTGATGATATTACAACACCATTGCCAAGGATTCAGGATGACAATGGTGTGCATTTTTAGCTTAAGCGCTTTCTAACGAGCATAATCCGTGCAACTATTCAGCGAGCTCACTAATATGAGCTGGTATTTACAACAGCTTAGTCCCTTAACCACCCCTCAACTTCATCGCGCGTCGGTACTGAGCCGCTATGTATGAGCTCACCATCGATCACTACCGCTGGGGTTTTCATCACTTTAAATTTCAATAGGCTTTGAGGATCTGTGTCCTTTTTTACAATCACATCCACACCCATTTCTTCTGATATGTCCGCAATCATCTCAGCGGTTTTGCTACATTTAGCGCAACCACTGCCTAATACTTTGACTTGTTTCATGTTACTTCCTCAACGAACTGTGCTGCAAAATTAAAAAATTCAACCTACTGTCATACTCGCAGCCACATATAGCAAGGTAAATTTCCAGCCATGCAAACTCATAGACAAGAGTATGGCAACATCTATAGCTCAATTCAGGCCACAATAAGATAACTGCATTATTAGTTGCATTGATTGCTATTAATTTCTATATCTAAAGATAAAAAATATTTATAAACCATCTGTTATAAACACTACAAAAAACTAAACCAGTACAGCCTAGTTTTTCATAAATCACAATACTCTAGTTAAGTTCACGACTCACAAAAAATAATCTTGATAACACAACAAATATTAATATAGCCTAAATTAGATGCTTGGTGAATACAGCTAAAACAGGCAATATTTTACTTGATTATTATTTAGATATTTCCCCGTCATCATTTATCCACACATCTCGTGACCCATATCACTTATTGCAACATTTAAGATTGATCCTACATCACTAAACACTAGTATCTGCTATGTTGCGGCTGCGACACGATTTATCAACATATTATAACAATACGGAAACCTCCCTATGACCTGGACCCAAACATACACGCCACTCGGTAGCTTGTGGCTAACCGCAATGGTTGCTTTACTGCCTATTGTGTTTTTCTTCCTAGCCTTAACTGTGTTAAAACTTAAAGGCTATATCGCTGGGGCATTAACCTTATTAATTGCCTTAGCAGTCGCGATACTCGCCTACAAAATGCCTATTAGTATCGCGCTTGCTTCTGCTATATATGGTTTTAGTTATGGGTTATGGCCAATTGCTTGGATTATTATTACCGCAGTATTTTTATATAAAATCACCGTTAAAACAGGTCAATTTGAGGTTATTCGCTCGTCAGTCATCTCAGTCACAGAAGATCAACGATTACAAATGCTATTGGTTGGCTTTTCATTTGGAGCCTTCCTCGAAGGTGCTGCTGGATTTGGTGCACCTGTTGCTATTACAGCTGCGTTACTTGTCGGGCTTGGATTCAATCCATTGTATGCAGCAGGACTTTGTTTAATCGCAAACACGGCACCCGTCGCCTTTGGAGCTATGGGTATCCCAATTATCGTAGCAGGTCAGGTTTCATCACTAGACCCATTCCATATTGGACAACTCGCTGGCCGTCAGTTGCCAATTTTATCGATTATTGTCCCCTTCTGGCTCATCGCAATGATGGATGGCATCAGGGGAATACGTCAAACTTGGCCCGCAACATTAGTAGCAGGCGTTTCATTTGCGATCACCCAATTTTTAACCTCAAACTTTATCGGCCCCGAATTACCCGATATTACTTCGGCGTTAGTCAGTCTAATTTGTTTAACGTTATTTTTAAAAGTCTGGCAACCAAAAGAAATATTCACTTTCTCAGGCATGAAACAAAGAGTTACTACCCCTAAATCTACTTTTTCTAATAGCCAGATATTTAAAGCATGGTCTCCCTTTATTATTCTCACAGCGATTGTAACCCTGTGGAGTCTTAAAGATGTACAACTGGCATTAAGTTTTGCCACTATCAGTATTGAAGTACCTTACTTACATAATCTCGTTATCAAAAGTGCACCTATTGTCGCTAAGGAAACCCCTTATGCAGCAATATATAAACTTAATTTATTAGGCGCTGTTGGAACAGCAATTTTAATCGCAGCAATGATCTCAATTGTGGTCCTTAAAATGTCAGTAAGTAATGCACTGACATCCTTTAAAGACACTTTAATTGAATTAAAATTCCCGATATTGTCAATTGGATTAGTATTAGCATTTGCCTTTGTCGCAAACTATTCAGGTCTATCTTCAACCTTAGCACTCGTGCTCGCAGGCACTGGCGTAGCATTCCCCTTCTTTTCGCCATTCTTAGGTTGGTTAGGTGTGTTTTTAACAGGTTCAGACACCTCATCAAATGCCCTATTTGGCGCGCTGCAAGCCAATACAGCAAACCAAATAGGTGTAACACCGGAGTTATTAGTCGCCGCAAACACTACGGGAGGAGTAACGGGCAAAATGATTTCGCCACAATCTATTGCCGTTGCTTGCGCTGCAACGGGATTGGCGGGTAAAGAATCAGATCTTTTCCGCTTTACGCTAAAGCACAGTCTATTTTTCTGTACTTTCATTGGCGTGATCACAGTACTCCAAGCATACGTAGTCCCTTGGACATTAGTGTTTTTCACTAAATAAAGCGATATCTAAGATATATTAAAAGCCGAGTGATAAACCACTCGGCTTTTTAGATTGGAATGGATATAAAACTCACTCTGCGATGAAATTCGAATGGGTTCAATTAAGCAAAGTAGCAAGGCAGCTTTATTAATCCCAGTGAAGTCATACAATCAAAGTCTAGGTTGTCATTCTTGTCGTAGATAACTACTCGGTACATTGATGACAAATGCAACTTAAGCCAGCAACTTTGCCTTATCCTTACCTAATACGCCTTTTAGCACTAAAGAGTTAAAGTGCAATGGTTCCAGCTGCGGCCATTAGTCACTTGCAGTATCAATGAGATCCATTCGGATAGAGATCTAAATACTGGCTCGATAGCATTAATCAACACTGCAAGCTCCTAATCGTTTATCTCATGGCTAAACAATCACTTGATGATAGGTTTCCACATGGTATGACTCGACTAATTCGGGCATCACTTGGTGGAAATAGTGTTGAATTGCATCTTTAGCGCAGTGCTCATCAAAGGCGGCAATATCGACAAACTTTTCTACAAACGTCACGCGGCGTGGTTCATCACGGCACACATTGAGTTCGTAACGAATACAACCCGCTTCGCGGCGCGTATCAGGAATAAGGCTCGCGAGCGCAGCTATTAGTGCTTCGGTTTTGCCCTCTTTAGCCAGAAAACTCGCCACGCAGGCAATTTGCTGTTGATTGATTCTATAGTCCGTTGAAGTCGACATCTCAGTTCCTTATTGGCTTAATGTTGAATGTTTATATGCCAAGCTTTTGTTGATCGCTTATGTTGATAATTGATGTAGATAACTCATATTGATAGCCGCTTATGCTGATTGATAGCGCATATCCAAATGGGGAATACCATCTTCTAAGTACATCTCAGAGCAGGCGACAAAGCCGAGTTTTTGATAGAAAGCTTTGAGGTAATCTTGGGCGCCAATTTGGATCCCCGCATCGGGCCAAGTCGTCAGTGCTGATTCAATGGCGTGCTGCATTAAAGGCATGGCTAGCCCTTTGCCTCGACCCGCTGGCGATACCACCACACGGCCGATACTCGCCTCTAGATAACTCAACCCCGGCGGCAAAATACGCGCGTAGGCAAGCAGTTCCCCGTCTGGCGATAAACCGATCAAATGCTGGGTTTCTGGATGCCTATCCTTATCGTCAAGCTCTGGATACGCACAGGCCTGCTCTACCACAAACACATCGACTCTTAGCTTCAATATGTCATATAGCCTATTGGCATTTAATTGATTAAATGTAAGATTTTGCCACTGCAAACGATATCCCTCTGCAAATCATCGAAAAAGAACTTTGAGTCTACCACAGCATAAAGACCATAAAAAAGCGCCTTAATCCGCGAGGACTAAGGCGCAAAGCTGTTGCGCAAACCAATAGATCTGGGGAAATCTATGGCGACAACAGGATAACGAAAAACGTTATTACTCGACCATGGCATCGTGGGCCACAGGCCCTGTCGGTTTACGGATCAGCAGCACAGCGAATACGGCGATGAGTAGCAGAGCGCCCATGATGTAAAACACATCGTTATAGGCCTGAATATAAGCTTGCTGACTCATGGTTTTGCCCAGTAAAGCTTTCGCCTGCGCGGCAGCGGTATAGGGATCAGAACCTCCCGCCTGCAACATGCTTGCGCTTTGGGTTAAATAATCCTGTGCTTGTGTGCTCACTGCGGGTAAAGATTCCTTAATATGAGCCAAATGCCCGCGCGACAAAGTGTCAGTCAGGGTCGCCACCAGTGCGATACCAAAAGCACCACCTAAGTTACGCATCACGTTTAATACCGTCGATGCCGAGGCATTTTCATGGGGTTTTAAATGCATGGTCGCAAGCATTCCAATTGGCACCAGAATAAAAGGCTGACCTAATGCCCGCACTACTTGCGAAGCGATCATCTGCGGTCCAGCATAATCTGCGGTCATCTGGCTATTCATGTAATAGCTAATGGCGAACATTAAAAAGCCAAAGGCAGCGAGATAACGACTATCGAAGCGCTCCATCAATTTCGGCACTAAGGGCAAGACCAATAGCTGCGGAAATCCCATCCACATAATCACGCCACCAATCTCTAACGGTGTGTAATCATGGACTTGTGATAGATAAAGTGGGATCAAATAAATAGCGCCGAATAATGCCATGCCCAGTAAAAAATACGCCACGGTAGAGAGCACAAAATCACGCTTACCGAGCAGGCGCAAATTCACTAACGGCTCTTTACGCCTTAGCTGGATCCAAACAAACAACACCAGATTCACGACGGCAATAATGGCCAGATTACGAATGAGTTCTGAACCAAACCAGTCCTTGCGGTTACCTTCTTCGAGCACCACTTCAAGGCAACCCATCCCCAGCGCCATAGTGACTATGCCCGCCAGATCGACATTCTTCAGCTTATCCCAAACGACCGACTGCTTCTCTAAACCGTAGGCCAACATGGCCATCACCAACAAACCCGGTGGCACATTGATATAAAACAGATAATGCCAGCTAAATTGCTCGGTCAGCCAACCGCCTAAGGTCGGGCCGATTGAAGGCGCAAATGTGGCAGTCACGCCAAATAATGCCATGCCGACAGCACGTTTGTTATCGGGTAAAAACTCAAGAATAAGCCTAAAGGCTAACGGAATCAGTGCACCACCAAAGAAGCCCTGTAGCGCCCGAAAGGCGATCATGGCCTCTAAGTTCCACGCGATTGAGCAAAGCACAGAAGCAAAGATAAAAGCAGCCGTGGTCCATAACAGATAACGCCTGACCGACAATCCCGTACTGAGCCAGCCAGAGAGCGGGATCGCGATCATTTCAGCCACCAGATACGCGGTTGAAATCCAGCTGCCTTCTTCGAGCGTTGCCCCAAGGCTGCCTTGAATCTCCTTCATCGATGCATTGGTGATTTGAATATCGAGGATCGCCATAAAGGCGCCGATCAAACCACCAAATACCGCAATCCATGAACGGCGACTGCCACGTTCATAATCGCTAGGCTTTCTAGGTACACTGATGCCCTGCGCCTCAATATCGGCAGACGCAGTGATAGAGCCAGTTGCGCTCATACTAACGACCTGTATTTGCAGCGATTGCCGATATTGCAGTACCCGACGCCGTATCCACTTTCACGACCGCACTTAAGCCCGGTAGCATGTGTGCTTCTTCCTCAGATAAATCTAAGCGAATACGCACGGGAATTCGTTGGACGATTTTAGTGAAATTACCTGTAGCGTTTTCCGCTGGCAATAGACTAAATTTGGCTCCGGACGCCGGTGACAGACTATCGATAACACCTATAAAGGTTTTGTCGGGAAACGCATCGAGACTGACCTGCACCGACTGTCCTGGTTGCATATGTTGGATCTGGGTCTCTTTAAAGTTCGCCGTGATCCACACTGCCCCATCCGGAACCAAACTGTAGAGTGCTTGGCCGGGTTGCACGTACTGCCCCACCATAGCGCCACGTTTACCAATCACCCCAGAAAAAGGTGCGGTCACACGGGTATCATTTAATTGAATTTTCGCCAGTTCTAAAGTCGCATCGGCCTGCTCTACTACTGAGCCCGCCTGATCTAATTGGGCATTAAAAACCGCTAACTCCCGTTGCTTTGCCACTAACACGGCTTGAGCTTCATCGAGACGGGCGGCGGCAGAATCAAATCCGGCCTGTAGTTGATCGACATCATCTTGGGAGCTGTAATTACTGACTTTAAGCTTTTTTGAACGGCTCAATTGTTGTTGTGCCCGTATTTTATCGGCCTTTGCCGCTACCACGCCTGCGCTGGCTTGAGTGATTAACGCCCGTTGCAACTCCACCTTTGCGGCTAAGGTTTGCAAGTCCGCCTTCGCACTCGCCTGTGAGGCTTCGGCTTGACTCACTTTGGCACTAAACTGGTTATCTTCTAGCTGAGCTAATAACTCACCCTTTTGCACATGCTGGTTATCAGTTACATCGCTTAACACAACGTAGCCAGGCACTTTCACGCTGATATGGGAAATATCGGCCTCAACATAAGCGTTATCCGTGGTTTCGATAAAACGTACCTGTGTCCACCAGTAATAACCGCCTCCCGCAACTGCAGCGAGTAACAGTGGAACGGCGATAATGAGTTTACTTTTGGACATGAATGACTCCTTGATTAGTGATATCTAGTGTACTACTGTCTCACTAAGTTTATTAGTCAGTAAAAAATCAACCCACTGTTTCACAGGTGTAACAATGATGGATCTCAATCGCGTGCAAATTTTCGCTCAAGTGGTCGAGCAAGGTAGCTTTACTGGCGCAGCTAAAGCCCTTGGGCTCACTAAGGCAACCGTCAGTCGCAAGATAGCCGAGCTCGAAGCCGATACCGGCACACAACTGCTTTTTCGCACCACCAGAGCCCTAAAACTCACCGAAGCAGGATCGAGTTATTACAACAGGATCAATAAGATCCTCAGCGATCTGCAGAGCGCCGAAAATCAGCTCAGCGCCCAACAGCAATTGATTAAAGGCAATCTAAAAATTGTCTGCCCAATTGAATTAGGCCAATTGTTTTTAGGGCCGATTTTCGCGCAGTTTTTAACGCTTTATCCCGAAATCACCATAGAGGCTGAACTCACCAACCGTAAGGTCGATGTCATAGAAGAAGGTATCGATCTGTTATTTCAAATTGCCGATTCGGGTGACACTCGCTTGCAAAGCTATGCCTTAGTCAACGCCCATAAATCGCTTATGGCAAGCCCAGCTTATTTAGCTGTCCATGGAACACCCAAGGTGCCACAGGACTTAGCCAAACATAAAGCGATTCGCTTGCAGTCGGCGCATATTGAAGGTGCTTGGAAATTATTCGATGGTAAAACTTGGATTGTCGCCGAGCCCAAGACTCAACTGACGGTAAACAATGTCACCCTCGCTCGCGAGGCCGCCATTGCGGGGCTTGGGATCACTGCGGTGCCGTCCATCATAGCCCAAGTCGCATTAGAAAAAGGCGATTTAATCCCGCTACTAGATGACTATCCAATGGTGCAAACTAAGGTAGTGCTTAGCTATCCACAGCGGGCGTATCTACCGCGAAAATACCGCGTCTTTATCGAATTCATCTATAGCTCCCTATTTAAACGTTGGGGATCGCAAGTCTTAGAAGTCCCTGATTTTATCGGCCATGCCGATCTAGATGAATAAATCGAATGCCCAAAAAAGTAACAATTGTTACTTTGTAAAGTGAAAATCATTGCCTTGAGGATAAATCCTCTATGTCAGAATTGCCTTAATCCATAAGCCCCTATAAGCTTGGCAAGGTAACAGGCTGCAAAAGACCTTAGGTTTTCCTGATACAGTTTGCACAATAAAATTTAACATTTAATCTCAATTTTGGAGGAAACCTAATGAGCTTAATTAAAGAGTTCAAGGCTTTTGCGTCCCGTGGCAATGTGATCGACATGGCCGTTGGTATCATCATAGGTGCCGCATTCGGCAAAATCGTCTCGTCCTTCGTGGCCGATGTCATCATGCCACCAATTGGCATCATCCTAGGTGGTGTGAATTTTAGTGATTTGAGCATAGTGCTACAGGCAGCTCAAGGCGATGCGCCTTCTGTGGTCATTGCCTATGGCAAATTCATTCAAACTATTATCGACTTTACGATTATCGCCTTCGCCATTTTTATGGGTTTAAAAGCCATTAACACCCTAAAACGCAAGGAAGAAGATGCGCCTAAAGCGCCACCAGCACCGACCAAAGAAGAAGAGTTGCTGTCTGAAATCCGCGATCTATTGAAAGCTCAACAAGAAAAATAATCTCAAACTTAAGTGTCACGCATAAAAAACCCATCTCTAGAGATGGGTTTTGTTTTTACATCAGCGAGATAAGTGATTACTCAGCTTCAACATGCACAGTTTCACTGTAATCTTGCACTACTTCTGCCACCCGAATGCGATAAGAGTTAAACAAACAGGGCACTATACCCGTTTGCTCGGCAATGCTGTGGGCCATCTGATTGCGCCATTGGGTAATAGAGGCTTGGTCCTCCCAGAACGACAGGCTCAGTACTTTGCCATCGTCGGTTAAGCTCTGAAAACGTTCGATCGAGATCAGCCCCGTACGACCTTCTAAATATTGGCGCATTTCAGCCGCCACGTGCAGATACTCTTCCTTTCCTTCCTTTGTCGGGATGACTTCAAAAATTACCGCAATCATAATGTTCTCCAGAAATGAATGTCCTTAATGTCGACTCTAAGACTAGCCCATCTATCACTCTTTAGCTCACTGATTTTTAGAGTTTTAGTCAATGTGATAACCCTGTCTACAACGAAGGCAATAACCCGAAACATAACAAGTTATTGCCCACGATGACGGCTTACTTGTGATTAACCGAGCTCATCAATGCGCTTATCGCCGCGATATAACCAGCGATACAAGGTCGGCAAGACGAGTAAGGTCAGCGCCGTCGAGCTAAACAAGCCACCGATAATCACCACTGCCAAGGGCTTTTGGATCTCACTGCCAACACCCGATGACAATAAAATCGGGATCAAACCTAAGGCCGAGGTCAGTGCCGTCATCAATACCGGGCGCAAACGCCCAACCGTGCCCTCATAAACACAATCATAGAGTGCTTCGCCGCTTTGCCTGCGCTGATTAATCGAATCCACCAGCACCACACCGTTGAGCACCGCTACCCCAAATAGAGTGATAAAGCCAATAGAGCTAGGCACAGATAAATAAGTACCACTGACATACAGGGCCACTATGCCGCCAATCAAAGCTAAGGGCACGTTCGCCATGATGAGCAACACTTGCTTGAATGAACCAAAGGAGAAGTACAACAACAAGGCAATCAAAGCGATAGAAATCGGTACCACTAGCATCAACCTTTGCTGCGCTCGCTGCTGATTTTCATACTGGCCGCCAATGATCACTGTATATCCCGCTGGCAAATCCGCCTTTGGCACTAGGGCATAAATATCTTTTACAACCGAGCCCATATCGCGTCCCGCCACGTTGGCCTGCACCACAACACGGCGCTGCACATCGTCACGGCGAATATTCGGCGGCGCCATTTCCACTTCGACGCTGGCGACTTCCCCTAAGCGCACTGTGGCGCCATTTGTACCGCTGAGTAACAAGTCTTTAATCGCATCCGGGCTTTGGCGAAACTCGGCCGCGAGTCGCACATTGATGTCGTATCTGGCATTGCCATCGATCACTTGTCCTGCACTCGCGCCGCCAATACCTTGGCTGACGAGGCTCATCACTTGATCGACACTGATGCCGTAACGCGCCAATAGCTCGCGTTTGGGGCGCACGACTAATTGCGCCTCGCCGCTCACTTGCTCAAGCGACACATCCACGGCGCCGGGGATTTTCGCGACGAGATCGGTAAGCGCTTGGCCTTTCTGTGATAATACCGCTAAATCAGGGCCGAAGATTTTAATCGCTAGCTGGGCTTTTACCCCCGAAAGTAATTCATCTACCCGAGTCGCAATCGGCTGCGAAAAGGTCAACAAGAGTCCAGGGAATACGCTGAGCTTTTCCTCCATCAAGCGTTGCAGTTCCAAGCGCGAGCTTGCCGACTGCCACTCTGCTATCGGTTTCAAGCCAATATAGACTTCAATATTACTCACTGGCTCGGGATCGCCGCCCAGTTCAGGCGCACCAATGCGGCTCAGGGCATATTCCACCTCGGGAAATGCTAGCAAAATAGCCTCAAGCTTAGGTGCGACTTGGAGCGAAGTGCCTAAACTCGCCGTTGGTGCCAGCGTCACCCTCAAGTTAATCGTGCCTTCCTCCAGTTCAGGCACAAATTCGGTACCCAGCCTTGGTAGCAATAATAGACTCAAGCCGAACATCACCAAGGCGCTGAGCATCACCACCTTTGGCCTAGCAAGCGTTGCCGTCAGTAACTTGCGATAAGCGGCATCCAGCGGCGCTAAAATCACACTTTGTTTAAGCAGTACACCGCGCTTAAACAGATACACGGCAAGGGCTGGCACGGCAATCAGCGCCACCAGCAGCGCCGACATCATAGCCAAAATGATACTGACCGCCATCGGCTGGAACAGCTTGCCTTCAACGCCTTCGAGGGCAAATAACGGTGCAAATACGACGATAATAATGGCGGTGGCGAAGAAGATTGGACTACACACCTCTTTTGCCGCGAGCATTATCCGAATAACCATATTCGATTCGCTGACATCACCACTGGCTTTAGCGCCATCCTCCTCGCTGTGATAGGGATCATCCTCACCATCGGCACGCGCCCTCGCCTCGGGTAAATGGCGGCGATCCGGTTGGGTTAAGTGTTTGAAAATATTCTCCACCATCACCACAGAGCCATCGACTAACATACCAATCGCCACAGCTAAACCGCCGAGCGACATCAGGTTTGCCGACAAGCCATAATAGGACATCACCATAAGTGCGAGCCCGATAGACACAGGAATCGACAGCAGCACCAGCAAGGTCGCGCGGATATTGACGAGGAACAACGCCAAGATCACCACGATAAACACAAAGGCCATTAGCAGCGCATCGCGCACTGTGGTCACAGCCTTATCGACCAGATCCGCTTGGTCGTAAAACACCTCAAAGGACACGCCATCGGGCAAGGCCTGCTCAATAAGGCTCACCCGCGCACCAATATCGTCAATCGTCGCCTTAGTGTTTGCCCCCATGCGTTTGAGCACGACACCAGCCACCACTTCACCGAGATTTTGCACTTGGCCAGATTCATCGCGGCGCGTCATAGTCACTGCCCCGACACGGATCTCGCTGCCGAAATCCACCTGAGCGATATCGCCAATACGCACTGGCGTACCGCTGGCTTCGGTCAGAGGGATCTGCGCGATCGCCGCCAATCCCGCGTCTCCTGCGGGCAACATGCCATAGCCGCGCACCACAAGTTGCTCTTGGCCTTGGTCCATAAACCAACCGCCAGCGTTGCGGTTATTGCTCTCTAGCGCTTCGGTCACCTGCGCCATAGACAAGCCATAGGCACGCAGTTTATTCGGCTCGACCTGCACTTGGTATTGGCGCACATCGCCACCAAAAGACAAGACTTCAGTCACGCCGCCCACGGGCATCAATATCAACTTCACCAGATAATCATTTAAGCTACGCAGCTCGGCGGCATTAATGCCAGAGTTAGGTTCTGCGCGCAGAATATACTGATAAATCTGCCCTAATCCCGAGGTATTCGGGCCGATTTCAGGCACTCCGACGCCGCTTGGGATCATCTCCCGCGCCGCCTGCAACTGTTCAAACACTTGCTGACGGGCGAAGTAAATATCCGTCCCCTCGGCAAATACCACAGTCACAATCGACAAGCCAGTGCGCGATAACGAGCGCACCTCAGTCACGGCTGGCAAGGCGTACATGGCCGATTCCACCGGATAACTGATAAGTTTTTCCACCTCTTCTGCAGCTAAGCCTTCGGCCGCTGTATTGATGGTCACTTGCACGTTAGTCACATCAGGAAAGGCATCGAGATTCAACTTAGGTAACATGGCCACACAGCCCACAATCACGGCGAGCAGAGCCAATACCACTAACAGCCGATTTTTAATCGCGGCTTCGATTAACTTTTGCAACATAGAAAATCTCCAAAATAAGGGCGCTCATATTAGTGGGCGTGAATATCAAAGCCCGCTTTCGCCTGCTCGGATGCCAAGAAGAACGCGCCAGCCACCACAACCTTGAGCTGTGCCTGTTGGGCTTTTTCAAGCTCAGGTCCACGCACTAGACTCAAGCCGCGTTGACGCTGCACCACTTCTACCTCAATGGACTCGAAGCCATCCTCATCTTGAATAAAAATCTGCCAATCGCCATCGCCGCCACGGGTCAACGCTGCATCGGGCAGCACTATGCCACTGCCGTTTGGATCGGTAGTAGAGCCAGCAAAGTAAAGTTCGGCAAATTGCCCCGAATGCAACACATGATCAGGATTGGGCATACTCACCAGCACTTGCTCGGTGCGCGTTACGCTGTCGAGTTCATGGGAGCGACCGATTATCTTACCTGCCAACGTCTTATCCCCTACTTGCACTAAAGCTGAACTGCCAACCTGGATATGCGTAGTTTGAGTTGGGGTTAACTGCGCCTCAACCCATAAATAGGATTCATCGGTCAGTTGCATTAAGGGTGTGCCCGCGCTAAAAACTTGACCTAGCATGGCGATATCCTGCTGCACTCGGCCGTCAATTGGCGCTAAGAGTTGATAACTGCCTATGGCTTCAGGCGTCGATTCCAGTGCACGAATTTGCGCGGGCGTCATCTTAATGGCCTCTAAAATCGCCCGTTTAAGTTCGGCATCCACCTGCGCCTGCATCCGCCGACTGACGCTAACTGCACCTTCACTCATGCGTTTGACTCGACTCCATTCGGCAGCGGCATTAATGTAGTCCGCCTGTGCCTGCGCAACGGCTGCGCCACCCAAGGTAAGTAAAGGCTCACCTTTTTTCACTTCTTGTCCCGGCACCACATGGCGCGCCAACACACGCACATCGAGCTGCGGCGCAAGGGTCGCGGTTCGATCGCGATCCACCACTAAGGTCGCCGTCGCCCTAATATCGAGATTCAAATTGGCTAGGTTCAAGCTATCGCTCGACAAAGGTAACAAGCTAATCCCCGCCAAGGCTTGCTGCGCTTCGGTCAATTTCAGCGCCTGTTCGCCGTGTTCATCCGCCGGCGCCGTTTGCGTTACCGAATCGCCGCTTGCCTTAGCGATGGGTGCGTGATCACCGCCAGCCAATACAGGCTGAGCGAGAAATGCCAGCGTGCTCAGCACGAATAATGCGAGCGCGATTTTTGATAGGTTAAACCGACGCTTTTCAGGCGTCGTTACAGCATCCAGTTGAAGGATATTTTCGTGGTGAGTATTTGAATTCATTATTGTGACCTCATGGGTTTACTGTGCGTGCGGTGGTATTAGATGTTATCGAAGGGACTGAGTTGAGCTTTTCGATAAAAGGCATAAGCTGGCCGCTTTCGCCCATCCAAGTTAACCAACTTTGATAGATAGCCGTTTCTAGGTTTAAGCCCACCAAATAACTGGCGGCTAACTGACGACGGCTCTGTAAGTACTCACTCGTACTCACATCCCCCGCCTGCCATTGTTGGCTTAAGGATTTAGCGGCTTTAGCACCTGACACTTGCACTAACTCACGCCAGTCTTGGTAACGTTCAAGTAAACGCGGTAACGCATAGAGGAATTGTTTCTGCTTAGCGGTAAGCACTCGCTCACGGGCAAGATAGCCTTGCTCCGCGATAGCGATGCCCTTATCGGCTACGGCTTGTAACTCACTGTAGTTATTGCGAACTTGTAGAGGAATCGACACGCCGACACCGAGCTTATTGTCCGTGCCCTCCTTTTCAGCGCCTAGGCTAATAGTCGGGTCAGCTGAAGCTTCCGCTTTGACTTGCATGACATTAACTCTGGCGAGCAGCACTTGCTGATAAGCACTCGCCAGGGCTGGCAAGGCTGATTTAGAGGTGCCCAACTCGGCCGCTGGCGCTTGCTTAGCCTGAGTCACAAAGAAATGGATCTCTTTGATAAACTCACTAAAAGCGAAATTATTATCCCCAAGTAATTCAATTACTTTGCCATCGGCCACTAAGGCCACCTGCTCGGCTAAGGCGTAGTCGGCAGTATTAGAGGCGACTTCGAGTTGTATCAATTGCAGCTCGACGTTGGATAAGTCCCCCGCCGCCAATCGCTGCTCAGCAATATTGAGCTGCGCCTTGGTGAACCTTAATTGCTGCTCGGCAAAGGTCAGCGCCTTACGGCTTTGCGCCTGTTCTGCCAAGGCCAGCAAGCGTTCGGCTAACATTTGGCTACGCTCTAACCCTATGTCCGCTAAAAGGATTTGCGCTTCAAGCTCGGCACGCTGCGTCGCCACGCCGCGCTTGTCGCCCCAATCGAGGGTTTGGCTCAGCCCTAAGCTATAAGCATCTGTATCAGCATTTTGATAATTAAGCCCAAGTTCTGGGTTATACACAGCGCGATCTGCCGCCTGAATGGCCAGTTTGGCCTGTTGCTGCCTTACAAGCTGTGCCTGAACTTCAGGTAACTGATTGAACTGTGTGAGTAACTCAGGCAACCATAGGCCAAAGTTGACATGTGCCGTGTCGGTTTCTTTGGCGGGTAAGCCCAGTGATTGCGCCTTAAATGCCTCAACTTCAGCGGCTTTGATTTCAGGGGAATTAGCTTCAGAGGCTTTGGTTTCAAGGACCTTGACTTCAAGGACATTGACTTCAAGAGAGTCATTTTCTGCCGCGAGGGCAAAGGCTAGCAATCCGGCGGCCAATACTAATCCGCAGCTAAACAAGCCCGATCTAAACAGACAAACTAAAGTACGGGCGAGAATCGTTTTTTTCATCGCAAATCCTAACAATATCGAATGTGGATCGGCTGACTTTTGCGCCCAAAGCGAAACGGCTAGATGTGAGCTTCATTTAAATAGCTCAATGCAAAGCAATCATATCGTTCTGGGCATGGCAAATAAGCGCCGATCGAATCATCCCGCCAAGCAATACAGTGCGCGGCTAAAAAGCCAATGACGGCTCCAACAGTTAACGCTGCGAGCATCAGTTCAAGCATATCTTTTGGGGGATGAACATAACGGGCTTATCACGCGGCAAAATAGAATGAGATCCAATCAGATGAATCAATCGTCCTAGGCCGAGAAATAAGCCGAATATTGGAGAATTAAGCGATAGGAGGGCGGTATTTAGGTAAATTTTCAGGCGGGAAATAGGATACATCGGTAGGCAGATAGACACTTTCTAACGCCTGTACAGGCTGACTCACTGCCTGAGATAACAGTGCCACATGACCGCCATGGCATTGGCAGTCGAGGCATAGGTCAAAATCTTGTATTTCAGTGGTTTTAACTAAGTGGGAATGAAATCCGCTGCTTTGGTTTTCACCCGCGTGATTACTGGTGACACCCGTGGAGTCCGCAAAGCCTAGGGCTTGCTCACTTGGGCAAACGCAATCGACACATTGGGCCAAAGTGGTTACTTGGGCACTAAATTGCAGATGGGGATGATTCTCAGCTTCTTCCGCACCATTGCCCGCATGTAACTGATGCGCACCCATATTCGCGCCAGCAAATTGCAGCACGATAATGGCTATCAGTAGGGTCACCATTCGAGTAAAAAATGGCTTAGCGGTAGAATTCAAATATCACCTATAGCAAATAAAGGATAACGGAACATCTGACCCGTATGATAAACATAAGTTCACAGCTCGCAAGCAAAGTCTTTCAAGCTGTGATCTCTAAAGGCTAACGCTGACTTAAACACTCAGTGCTTATTTAAATGCACAGCACTTATTTAAATACACAGTGCTTAGCATAATCAGCGGCTTCGTTAGCAGTCCAATCGCCAGACGGCTTATTTTTCATCTGTTTACACCAAGCATCACTGCCCACTTCTGGCGCGCAGGCACTCAGTCCAGCGGTAAATGCCAACACTAACGCAATCGCACTGACCTTAGAAACTGTCAGTGAAGAAAAAGAGCGCGATTTCAATAATGACATACTTAATTCCTTGTAAATATGGCCTTAATTAGACCATTAAATATTCGAACGCTTAGTGATCCAAGCAATCGCTTTGGCTTTCTGTTCGAGTGGAAACCAAGCCACTTCGCCCTGCATAAAAGGTCCGAGTAAGCGCACCGCATTTCCTACCCAATCAGGGCCGCCCACAAACACTAAGGCTTCAAAATTCGGTAACTGGACTTCACCACTACCAGTCAGCGACTCAAATTCCCAGCCTTCGAGTAACACATCCGCCTCAATATACAGGCAAACTTGGCCCCAATCCTTACGATAACTCTTAATCGCAGGCTGTAAACGGGTCCGATAATCGGTGGAGGATAGTCGGCCACTGGCAAAAAGACTGATAACACCCTTAGCAATATCGGGGATTTGGCATAACATAGAGGCACTCCGAATCGAGAACACTTTTGCAGGCAATGGCTTTAGCCAATGCAGCGGCAAAGAATGCGCCCGATGATAACAAATCTATTGGAAAGCCATAAGTCATTATTGATGGCTTCTCAATCCATGCTGAAAAATGCCTAAGTTTGCCATGATAAAAATCTCAAACCGTGTGGAACTTCAGGAAAATGAAATCGAGTGGCAATTTATCCGTTCGAGTGGTGCAGGCGGCCAGCACTTAAATAAAGTGTCCACCGCTGCGCAGCTGATTTTCGATATTAAAAGCTCATCATTACCCGAGTTTTACCAAGAACGCTTGCTCAACAAGGCGGATCACCGCATCACTAAAAGCGGCAAAATCATTATCAAATGCCAAGCGAGTCGCAGCCAAGATGCCAACCGCCAAACGGCGTTGGAGCAATTTATCGCCTTGGTTGCCAGTGTCGGTGAAGTGCAGAAAAAACGCATCCCCACCCGCGCCACTAAAGGCAGCCAAACGCGGCGATTAGAGACCAAGAAACAAAAAGGTGCCACTAAGGCCATGCGTCAACAGAAGAGTGACTATTAACTTAGGTGACAGTTAACTTAGATGACAATTAACTTAACTGATAGCCAACTTAGGCAATTGCTAACTCAGTACCAGAGAAATAACCGCAATTGAACCCAGCCAACAATGGCACAGGATTTCAAAGGTATAATCGGCTCGCACATGATCAGCTCGCACACAATTGACTAACCGATAATGCAAAATCGATTTGAACAGGTTAAGTTAGTGGCCTATGTAGAAAACTGAATTAAATTTATTCCAACTTTAATCCCTGCATTAATCCCAAGGCATGTCGTAAAGGAAAGCGCAATGAGTCACAAAATTTTGCTCGTCAATGGCCCCAATCTCAACCTCTTAGGCCGCCGCGAGCCCAGCGTTTACGGTCATCAGACCTTAGCCGACATAGTGGTGGAGTTAAACCTGCAAGCACAACAGGCGGGAGTTGAGCTCGAACATATTCAGTCCAACGCCGAATTTGAGCTAATCAATGCGATTCATGCAACCGATGCCCAGATGATTATTATCAATCCCGCCGCCTTTACACACACCAGCGTCGCCCTGCGTGATGCCCTGCTTGGCGTGGCAATTCCTTTTTTTGAAGTGCATTTATCCAATGTGCACGCCCGTGAAGCCTTTCGCCACCATTCCTATTTTTCCGATAAGGCGATAGGCGTGATTTGCGGTTTCGGTTCACAAGGTTATGAGTTTGCGCTGGCGGCGGCCATTAAGCGGCTCAACCAACCACAGTAATCCCATTCAATAGCGTGCTTTGCAAGGGCAGATAAATGGCAATGGATCTTCGTAAAATTAAAAAACTCATTGAGTTAGTACAAGAATCTGACATAGCAGAACTGGCGATCACCGAAGGTGAAGAATCAATTCGCATCACCCGCTACAGCCCTATGCCAGCCAATGTGCAATCACAGCAAGCGATCCCCAGAGCACCTGTGGCGCCTTTGAATGAACAGGCAAAGCAAACAGACATTTCGCCAAGTACAGAAGGTTTTGTACAAGTCTCACCTATGGTCGGCACTTTTTACGCGGCGGCAGAACTCGATGAGGTGCCGCTGGTTAAAGTCGGTCAACGTGTGAGCCAAGGTGAAGTGATCTGCATTATCGAAGCGATGAGAATGATGAATCCCATCCAAGCCGAGCGCGATGGCGTGGTCAGCACTATTTGGGCCAAAGACGGCGATGAAGTGGCATTCGATCAGCCACTATTTACCTTAATCTAACCGCTCGCCTTCCCATGAATTGAAGCGCACTTAGATTTAAGATGCGGTTTTCAAACCAAGACAGCATTAACCGAGGTCACTATGATATTAATTACCGGCGCCAGCAGTGGTTTAGGCGCGGCGCTCGCATCGCTCTACGCCAAAGAGAATGAAGCACTGACACTCACAGGTCGCCATGCCGAGCGCCTGCAAACCGTCGCCAATGCATTAACGCCTTTCTCCAACAAAACTATCGCTGCTATTACCGCCGATCTCGCCAGTGAATCGAGTCTCGAAGCCCTGTTCGATGGCCTAACGCAAGCCCCTAAAACCGTGATCCACTGCGCGGGCAGCGGCTACTTTGGAGCGATTGAAACCCAAACCGCCAGCGATATCCAAAGCCTGCTCAATAACAATGTCACCTCGACGATTTTGTTAGTGCGGGAATTAGTGAAACGCTATAAAGATCAAGCGGTCACTGTGGTTGTGGTCATGTCCACCGCAGCACTGGCCGCCAAGGCGGGAGAATCCACTTACTGCGCGGCAAAATGGGCGGTACGGGGATTTATCGAGTCGGTGCGATTAGAGCTTAAACAAAGCCCAATGAAGTTGATTGCCGTGTATCCCGGCGGCATGGACACAGGCTTTTGGCCCAGTAGCGGTAAGGCTTTAGATACCTCAAGCTTTATGTCCGCCGATGAAGCGGCAGGCATGCTCAAACAAGCCTTAGTTGCCACAGAGCATGGTTATATCGCCGATATCACCATACAAAGGGGCTAAATGTGCGGATTCGAGACGCAGAATATGACCACTGCGTCTCTTCCTTAGCACTCGCTAGTCGGCGCAGTTCGCTGTGTTTAGAGTAACGACGCGACGGCTTTCTCTGTGGGTCAACCACCACATCAGCAGTCCTCCCAATGACAACAAAGACGCCGCATAACCTGTCGCGGCAATGCCTTGTCCAGACAGTATCACTAAACTGCCTACCCAAGGCCCAATTGCATTGGCAAGATTAAAGGCGCATTGCACTAAAGCGCCTGTCATGGCCTGTCCATCAGGTGCCACATCCATCAATCTGGCTTGCACAATAGTGGCAAGCCCTAACCCACAACCGACAAAAAATACCACGGGCATCAGCGCCCAGTAATGTCCGGTCAAACTCGGGTAAATCGCCAACACCACAGTGCTTAACACTAACGACCAAAACGCCGCCGCTAAGGCCGACTTATCCGCCGCCCAACCACACACTAAGGTCCCAAGTGTTGCGCCAATACCAAATACCGCCATCATGATTGGGATCTTAAACGGCTCGACTTGCGTCACTTGGATTAAGGTTTCAGCCAGATAGGTATACACGCAGAAGATACCGCCAAAGCCAATGGCCGCGATGCCTAGCGTCAGCCAGACTTCACGATTTTTAAGGGTTTGTAGCTCTTTTTTGGGACTCGCATCAGCGGGCACGGCTTGATTAGGTGCTAAAAAATACACCATTATCGCGGTAATGGTCGCTAAAATCGCCACTATGCCAATGCCCGAGCGCCAGCCCACAGTTTGCCCCATCCAAGTCGCAAACGGCACACCGATAATCGTCGCCAGCGTAAGACCAATAATCACCCGCGATACGGCGCGGGCCTTCATTTCTGGCGGCACTAAAGAGGCGGCGAGCAACATAGCCACGCCGAAATAAGCGCCGTGGGGCAAGCCGCTGAGAAAACGAAAAAAGATTAACCAATTCAATGATGGCGCTAACGCACTTAAGCCATTGGCCACCGCCATTAACCCGGCTAAGGCAATCAAGAGTGTTCGCCGTCTGACCCTAACGGCCAGCACCATGATAATCGGCGAACCGACCACAACCCCCAACGCATAGGCACTAATGGCATAACTCACATGGGCAACCTCTACCCCTAAATCGCTCGCGATATAAGGCACTAAGGTCATGGAAGCAAATTCTGTGGTGCCTAAAGCGAATGTTCCGAGTGCTAAAGCAAGTAACACCCATAATGTACTGGCGCCCTTATGCTGATTTTGGGCAGCCTGATTTCTAACAGTATTCAAACCTCTTCTCCGCTATGCTATAAAACGACAACTAGCTGATAAATAACTAATAAAAAGATAATAAAAGATGATAAATAAATTGGAGCCCACTAAGGGGCTCCAATTTCTCAGTCATTTACGTAATGTAAATCTATCTGACTAACTGTTCTTGATAGGTTTGACTGTTCCAGTCGTAGGCGTAAAGCGTGCCTTGCCACTCGTAAAGTGTACGACCATCCTGCTGCACAACCCTAGCATTGCTCGGCAAGCTAGACACACTGTGCGGTGCGCGTGGGCGCGGAGTCGCAGCTGTTTTGCCTGTGCCGTTACTAGTTTGCGACACCAGTTGCCCAGTCGATTGTCCGGCCATATTTACAGGCATACTCGACACCATACGGCCTTCACTCGCAGAATACTGCATACTGGTTGTTACCCGTACAGGTGCAGAAATGGCCACAGGTTCATCGTCGTAGGCCATAGGAATCGACAAACCTATGCCCGAATAGGGCGAGTTCCAGTAATTTCGAGCGTAGGCGTCACGCGACGTATTCCAACCCCAATCATTGTTCCAATGGGTGTTCACACCATAACCGACATTCCAACCCGATCCCCACCCCGTAGCGAGCCCTAAACCCAGTCCTAAACCCCAAGGGTAATAAGGTCGATAATAGGGACGATAATGGCGATTATCTTTACGCACATGGCGGTTGTCGTAATAATTGTCATGACGATTGTTGTAATGACTATCGCCACGACTGTGGCTATCACGATGACCGTGACGTTCGTCTTGATCCGAATAGCCTCTATTTCCGGCCACCGCCACAGTCGGCACACTGAGCGCCCCCAAAAGTGAGATCCCCACGGCAAGCGATAAAACCAAGCACTTTAGCGACCGCTTATGCGCGCCATGTGATTGAGTTTGAACACACTTTTCTTGAGCAAACCATACAGGAATATTCATATAAACCTCGAAATAAAGGGCGTAAGCGAGATCTATCGCGACTTACTGGTAACCATTTTACGCTTCCTAAGCTTGAAGATCACTGAATTGGTTAACCCTAAAACAGAAAAATGCTATAGTGCGCGCCACACGGATTTTCATTGCAGAGGCTATTTCCACATGAGTTTTAAGGATTTACGCAGCTTTATTGATCATCTGGAAGCCAATGGCGAACTCAAACGCATTAGCTACCCAGTTGATCCTCATTTAGAAATGACAGAGATCGCCGATCGCGTATTACGCGCTCAAGGCCCTGCGCTATTATTTGAAAATCCCAAAGATCATCACATGCCCGTGTTGGTAAACCTGTTCGGTACGCCAAAACGTGTGGCCATGGCGCTCGGTAAAGACGATCCCTTAGCCCTGCGCGAAGTGGGCGAACTGTTAGCCTTTTTAAAAGAACCCGAACCACCACGGGGCTTTAAAGACGCGATCGCTAAGATCCCTATGTTCAAGCAAGCCTTGAATATGCCGCCAAAGACAGTGCGCAATCCCCCTTGTCAACAAGTGATCAAAACCGGCGATGAAGTCGATTTGACCCAATTACCTATTCAGCATTGCTGGCCGGGCGATGTCGCACCACTGGTGACATGGGGCTTAACCATCACCAAAGGCCCGCGCAAGAGTCGTCAGAATTTAGGCATTTATCGCCAACAATTACTGGGTAAAAACAAGCTGATCATGCGCTGGTTATCCCACCGTGGTGGCGCGTTAGATTTTGCTGATTTTAAACAACAATTCCCCGGTGAGCGCTATCCGGTTGTGGTCGCACTCGGCGCCGATCCTGTGACCATTTTAGGCGCCGTCACCCCAGTCCCCGATTCCATGAGCGAATACGCTTTTGCCGGTTTACTGCGCGGTGAACGTACCGAAGTCTGTAAGGCATTAAGCTGTGACTTAGAAGTGCCCGCCACCAGTGAAATCATCCTCGAAGGCTATATCGATCCTGAGGAACTGGCGGAAGAAGGCCCCTACGGCGATCACACGGGTTACTACAACGAAACCGATAAGTTCCCAGTATTTACCGTTACCCACATCACTCACCGTAAAGATGCTATCTACCACAGCACTTACACTGGCCGTCCACCGGATGAGCCCGCCATGCTGGGGGTTGCATTAAACGAAGTGTTTGTGCCGATTTTGCGTAAGCAATATCCTGAGATCGTTGATTTTTATCTGCCACCTGAGGGCTGTTCGTACCGCATGGCAGTGATCTCCATTCGCAAACAATATCCGGGACATGCCAAACGAGTGATGATGGGCGCTTGGTCTTTCCTGCGCCAATTTATGTACACTAAGTTTATTGTCATAGTGGATGAAGATGTGAACTGCCGTGACTGGCAGGATGTGATCTGGGCGATCACCACCCGCATGGACCCTAAACGCGATACTGTGATGATCGAAAACACCCCGATCGACTACCTCGATTTTGCTTCACCCGTTGCGGGCTTAGGCTCAAAAATGGGACTCGATGCCACCAATAAGTGGGAAGGTGAAACTAACCGCGAATGGGGCACGCCAATCGTGATGGATCCAAAAGTAAAACAAAAGATCGACTCAATCTGGGATGAGTTAGGCATAGACGACAGCCCAACCCTATAATTCAGCTTAAGCCATTACTCAAGTATCGGCTTAAGCCAAGAGAATAGGCCAATAACAGGCCTCTAAAGCGACACCTAGACACATACTGTTGAAGAAAGGTGCAAAGGAAGTTTGATGAAAACCATACGTTGTAAGATAGAGAAAGTTAACCCATTTAACGATGCCGTATATCAAGTATTGTTAAGGCCTGAAACCGCCTTCGATTTCCAAGCGGGGCAATACTTATGTGTTGTCATGGGTGAAAAAGATAAACGCCCCTTCTCTATCGCATCAGCGCCAAACGCCGAGCTGATTGAATTACACATTGGCGCCGCTGTGAGTGAAAGCTACCCAATGCAAGTGGTCGAGCGCCTGAAAGCCTGCGCCCTTGATGGCAGCACTATCGACATCGAAGCCCCAGGCGGCGAAGCCCACCTGCGTCACGAAAGCATTCGCCCTCGCCTGTTAATCGCCGGCGGCACAGGTTTCTCTTACATTAAAAGTATCATCGAGCACCAAATCGCCCTCGGCCAACAGGTTGAAACTATGCTGTATTGGGGTTGTCGCACCCAAGATGCCATGTATTTTGAAACCATCGCCCGCGAGTGGCACAACGCTCACCCTTGGTTACACTTCGTGCCAGTCATCGAAGAAGCTCCCGCAAATTGGCAAGGCAAAACCGCCAATCTGTTAGCGCAAATCAAACAAGATTTTGTCAGCTTAAATGGCTACGACATCTATATCGCCGGCCGTTTCGACATGGTGGGTGCAGCACGGGAAATCTTCCGTGAGATTGGTGTAGAAGAAGCACATCTCTACGGTGATGCGTTCGCGTTTATCAAATAACGCGATAATTTGTTAGCTTGGCTAGCTAACCTTTGCCAGCATAGGCTTAAATAATAAACCCCAGTTTTTACTGGGGTTTTGTTTTTACTTTCAATAGGACAATGACACTTGCGACATCGTCATGATGACGTCAATCATTATCCTTTTAGGATAAAATTACCTATTGAAGCTCAATCGACACCACATTGGTGACGCCTCTAGCTAAGGTTATCATGCCTGAGGTATAAAATTTGCTGCTGCTATTATCCTCGGCCTTCAAGTAATAGGCGCCGCTATTGATAATCATGGTTTCTGGGCGGTGCATCGTCATTGGCTTATCACTTAACCAACCATTACTGTCTACCGCATACAGGTAATTAGTACTTTCCATCGCCGCGCCACTGTCTTGATGGTATGCCAAAACCCTGACCATAGTCATACCCTTAGGATTTTTCTCCTGAGTAATAGAGCGGATCGCACCGCGTTCCGGAGACATCTTAGTATTCTTAGTAATATTGAATGATTCGGAATTATTCGAGTATTGCTGAGTCTGATGTTCGTAAGTGGGGATGGAACTACTACCGGAAGTGCCGCCTGAAGTACCAGTGCTAGCGATGCCTGCGATATCAGACACAGAATCGGCGATGTTTCTTACATCTGTACTCTTACAAGCAGCAAGACTTAAAACAAGGGTACATAAGATAATTTTTTTCATTGCGTTTAATCCATTAAATTATTGTCTATCCATAACTGCACATTGTATTAAGCGAGTTAAGCTCATCACAAAGTACTACTTAGGTAACCTATTATTACCAATGATTTTTTAAGTAGGGTAAATTATCAATGAGAATGTCATTAGTCAATAACTCAACAAATATGTAACCAATAAATCATAATGATTGAGACGATTTCACCATCTATCGAGAGTGATTGGTGTAATGGACGGCACACTACAATGATGCGATCGCATTGATCAAATAACGCGATAATTTGTTAGCTTGGCTGGCTAACCTTTGCCAGTTGAGCGGCGAATAATAAACCCCAGTTTTTTACTGAGGTTTATTACGTTACGCCGTATTTCACTTTTTGTGGATACATCCACTAAGTAAATTTGCTTATCCAAAGGTTATTTGTTGCTTAAGCAAAAGATTAAAGTCGTGGGTCTTCAACCCACACCCGACCAAGAGGGGATCAACAGCAATCCCCTCTTGCCTCTTCGTTAACAAGAGTCCTTGCCGCCCCTAGCGAAGTTACATGCATTAGATACTAGCCTTGGTCTTATGGATAAATGGCTATAGCTTCCGATGGTACATCCTGTACCCCGAAAGCTAGCCGGTCGTCCATGACCGGACTCACGCAATTTATTCCAACGCCCCGCGGCAACTTCGCAGGAGAAGGGTGTAACCTTTAACCTCTGAACTCTTTCTTGAACATAAAAAATAGTTATATTTATCAATTTAGAATTAACATAAAGATCTTAGCTACTTTTCAATAACCATTTGAAATCTTTTCCATAAAGGTTTTAATTGTCTTTTTATTGATTTAGAGTTCATAATATTATATTAGCGGCTCGATAACCATAAGATAAAAAATTTCGTTGGCCACGGTGAGAATATAAACAATGAAGCTTCCTTTTATACAACTTAGTTTGTGCAGGTTCACCTTTTGACAATCTGATTTTATTTTCTTTTTCCATTGTCATTTTTGCCAGTTTAATTCCACCTTTCATTTTTTCAGAATATCTTGAAAGAGATGCTGAACGCAGGTAAGCAGATGTACCATCAAATAAAAAACCAAGATACTGTAAAGGTTTTAACTTATCATTTTCAAAACTAACAACCTTATCTAAAATAACCTTAAAATCTCTAATTTCAGTTTTGCTTTCATTAATTTCAACTTTTAATAAACCAATCTCATTTTTAACATATTCTTGAACCTTATCCCTTTCTATTACTGGCACAATAAAAAGCATATCATCACAATAGCGAAAATATCTACCATTAATAGAATTAGCATATTCATTCATTTTTTCGTCAAAAGTAAGCATATATATATTTGACAATAACGCACTGATTGGTGAACCTTGTGGTATACCATTATTACTTTTATTTGATTCAATTAACCCTGCTTTTCTAACTTTTTCTCTAAAATCAATACAACTACAAATACGATGTCTTTGTTTAATTTTAGAATTACCTTTACCATCTAATTTGGGATTATATGGCGAATATCAAATATTTCAAACAACTTATCCCGATTTACTTCTGAGTATTTTGTCAGAGAGCGAAAAACTTTATAATGGTCATCAGGTAATTTTTCCAACTTTAATATGTTTGACCACTCTCTCTGTAATATTTTATGATCCAACGTGTTAAAAAATTTAGAAAAATCTAATGCTATAGCAGAACACTCTCTTTTGCTTTTTATATACATGAATGCATCGTGCGCAAAGTGGATATTACTTTTCCCATCTAGTTTTCTAAATGCCAACACTGCTTTATGTAAGTTTTTTTCTTGAAGTCTTTTTTCATAAATATCAGTTAACATTTCTGAATAATATGAATATATATGACTATCCATATGAGAAGAATATGCCACATCTCTAATTTTTTTCTTTATACTTATTTTATTTGTCTTTTGATCTTTCGATACTTTTTCTGAAATTACAGAATATTTTATGAAAGGATAAAACGCATGACTGCTTACAGCCTTTGGATTTAATACTATTTCTTTTGTTTTATCCAATGATACTTTTGAGTCGAAATGTAAATAACTTCTTTTTTTAAACCAAGAAGGAAGGTCTGAATCCGTAGGGATAAACATTATTACAAACCTCTAGTAAAACCGAAGAGAAATAGAAAAGCGGCCTTTCTGTATCATCCTCTTCGGCTTAACCAACTGGCCTAACCAATTATCTGACCTATTCAAAGGTTCGCACCGCTTATATTAGACTTACTATATAATATGATAAGAGGTGAAGAATATATGAATACTCTACCCGTTACGTTGATACATTTAGCTTTGTTCATGAACGAAGCTGAATGTATTTACATACTATTAGAAACCTTTACGACTCTACGTAAAGCGCATGAATCATAGTTAATAAAATTATTATAATCAATACTTAATCTAAAAATACGGAACGAACAACTCTTTCAGCTATCAACGGCCAGCAGACAACACTAAAACAACAGTGATACACCTTCCCCTGCGAAGTTGCTGAAGGGCGTTGAAGAAAATCGCGTGACGCAGACAGGACGTCTGCGTAGCTTTCGGGGGGAAGGGACGCCCCATCGGAAGCGTTAGCGATTTTCGAATAAGCACGAAGCCACTAATCAATGCATGTAACTTCGCTAGGGGCGTCATGGAGAATCCAAGGAGGATAGGACGAGCAGTCCTCCTTGGTCGGGTGTGGGGTGAAGCCCCACGACTTTGACTTTGATTTTAAAAAAAGCTTTAGATTGCTCTGCCATGAGATACCAAAACTCATAAGTCAAAAACTCAAACGAAGTTTAAAAACCCACAGCCCTGCGGCGAATGAGCAGCCCCCTACACTTGTGGTCTATGTAGATCGAAACGCAGATCTTCTGAGATCCCATAATAAGCCGATGGGCCGCCGGCACGTAATACGGGTTCGGCGAGGGCAGTTTGATAAATCCCCTCGGCATTGAGTAAATGCTTAGCAATATGCACGGCCACCACTTCACCTAACACTAACCAAGTATCGATCTTGTCGCCATTAGCGGCTGTTAACTGGATGCATTGGGACAATTTGCATTCGAAGTTTACTGGGCTTTCAGCCACTAAATCGGCCTTAACAATGATGCCAGCTTTAGCCGTGAGTCCGGCAAAACTAAACTCATCTTGACCGCGTGGCAGCATGGCGGAGGTTTGATTCATCTGCTCGGCTAAGCCGCGCGTGGTGAGGTTCCACACAAATTCGCCTGTTTCGACAATATTGGCGACACTGTCTTTCCAACCTGTGCTGGCAAAGCCGATGATGGGCGGTTTGTAGTTGAAACAATTGAAAAAGCTGTAAGGGGCGAGATTGCGCTGCCCCTCGACATTCCGTGATGAAATCCAGCCGATCGGTCGAGGCCCCACAATCGCATTTAAAGGATCGTGTGCAAGGCCATGGCCTTTGCTCGGTTCGTAAAAATAGCGGTTATCAGCAGTCATACTTCATCCTTTTGTTATTGCCACAACAATACTGGAGCAATTAATACAGCCATCACAGGTACGCTTTCATAGCCGCTATCTTACCCAAGTTTCGAGCAGCGACCAAAAGTCTGTAGGGCAACTTAAGTAAACTCCTTGAACAACATCTGGCTGCAAATTTCAAATCCAACACACTCTTCTGCTAAAGTGATACTTATCAGTAGGCTAAAAAGCCTAACTCTGCTAAATAGCATGCGGCAAATGAAGGAGCGGTGAATGGGCGCGATAAAAGGGGGATGGAAGAGGTTGTTGTTGGTCGCAGTGCTGTTGGCGACGGGTTGTGCCAGCGTAGCGCAAATCGATTTCAATAGCCTGTTTGGCACTAGCTCACCGCAAAAACGCGTCGAAAATGCACAGCTGAACGACCAATTTATTCAACAGGCCGAGTTTGTGCACAAAGAAGTCGAGCCTATTCTTAATAGCCGCTGCGTGGTATGTCATGCCTGTTACGATGCCCCCTGTCAGTTAAAAATGACCTCGAGCGAAGGTATAGAACGCGGGGCGAGTAAGGAAAAGGTCTACCAAGGCACACGCTTAGTCGCTGCCACACCTAATCGCTTATTTGTCGATGCCTTTACCCCTGAAGCTTGGCGTCAACGCGGGTTTTACCCCATGCTAAACGAGCGCGATCAAACCCCAGAAGCCAATACCCAAGCCTCGGTATTAGCCAGAATGCTCACGCTTAAGCAAATGCATCCCCTGCCCGAAGACAAGATTTTAGATAAGCGTTTTGATTTCAGCCTAGATAGGGTACAGCAATGCGCCAGCCTAGAGGAAATGGACAAATACGAGCAAAGCCAGCCCCTTGCAGGTATGCCTTATGGCTTGCCAGCACTGAATGCGAATGAACATCAAGTGTTGATGCACTGGCTCGAGCAAGGTGCGCCACTGCCGTTTGCACAAGCGCTTACACCTGAATTTATTGCAGAAATAACCCTCTGGGAGAAGTTTTTAAACGGCGACAGTTTAAAAAGCCAATTAAGTGCACGCTACATCTACGAGCATTTGTTTGCCTTCCATTTATATTTTGAGTCTTTGAATCAGCCGAACACCCAGCCTTTATTCTTCGAGTTAGTGCGTTCTCGGACGCCGCCGGGGCAAGCGCTGGATATTATCGCCTCCCGTCGTCCCTTCGATGATCCTAAGGTGGAGCGAGTCTATTACCGCTTTCGGCCTTATCGGGCAACCATAGTCGATAAAACCCATATCCCCTACGCTTTGAATACTGGCTTGCTGGATAACTGGCAACAATGGTTTATCGATGCGGATTACTCAGTCACTCAACTGCCGAGCTACAAGCCGAGCGTTGCGGCCAATCCCTTTGAAGCCTTTATTCAAATTCCTGCCAGTGCGCGCTATCGATTTATGCTGACCCGCGCCCAAGATACCATTATGGGCTTTATCAAAGGCCCAGTGTGCCGTGGTCAGGTGGCGCTCAATGTCATTAACGATAGATTCTGGGTGTACTTTGTGACTCCAGATTATATGGACGACACTGACTTTAGCGCCTTTTACCATTCCCAACTTGAAAACCTACGTATGCCTGCAGAGGAAGAAAGCACTGCATTAGCAGTAACTTGGGTGAAATATGCCGCCAAACAAGGCAAATATATGCGGGCGCGTAATCAATTCTTGAACGAGAAATTCAAAAACGGCCAGCACCTTACCATAGACGGACTCTGGGATGGCGACGACACCAATGATAATGCCAGCCTGACAGTGCTACGCCACTTCGACAATGCCACAGTGGTCAAAGGCTTAGTCGGCGAGCCCCCAAAAACGGCTTGGATTATCGATTATGCCTTGCTGGAGCGTATCCACTATTTATTGGTCGCGGGTTTCGATGTTTATGGTAACTACGGCCACCAGCTATTAACTCGCTTATACATGGATTTTTTACGTATGGAGGGGGAATCGAATTTCCTGACCCTGTTGCCGCAGGAGGAAAGACGCAAGCAGTTGAGTGATTGGTATCAAGGGGCAGGTACTCAGCTCACGGCCTTTATCGCAGGGGATATCAACACCTTTCATCAGCCTACGGGCGTACTCTACTTTAGTGACGATCTAAAGGGCGAACTGTATCAAAAACTCGGACAGAAGGTTGCTAAAGTTCAACCCAATCGATATCACATAGAAAACAGTAGCTTGCAAATACATAGCAAAGCACTTTTACACACATTAGATCGATTAAAAGGCACACAAGCGACCCTGTTACCTGAACTAACCATGATCATGGTGGAACCTGAAAAAGCGGGTAAAGCTGAGATATTTACCTTAGTTCGCAATAGCGCTCATCGGAATATTTCGAGCCTGTTTAATGAGGCGAGTAACCGCGAACCCGCTAAAGATGACGTCACTTTAGTGCATGGCTTATTGGGCAGTTATCCTGAGGCATTTTGGCAAGTGAAAGAACAGGACTTGCCTAACGTCGTGGCGACAGTAGAGAAAATGCAAACTGAAAAAGACTATGAAGCACTGTTAGATATGGTGGGTGTACGCCGTACCGATCCGAAGTTTTGGGCCTTTAGTGACAAACTCAATCAGATCTTTTTCGACAATCACCCGATAGAAAGTGGGTGGCTGGATTACAACCGACTGCAAAATCGTTAATAAAAAGGGGAACGTTAGTGTTCCCCTTCCTTTCAAATCAACGCAGTAAACTTACCAGATCTTAACGCGATCTTCAGGGGCTAAATACAGCTTATCGCCAGGCTTAACATCGAATGCAGTATACCAAGCATCTAAGTTACGCACGGTCAGCGCGCGGTACATGCCGGGGGCATGTCCATCGGTTACCACCCGAGCACGCAGGGCTTCGTCACGCATCTTAGTGGCCCAGGTTTGCGCAAAGCCGATAAAGAAGCGTTGATCACCCGTAAAGCCTCCAATCACTGGGGCATCTTTGTCTTTAAGCGAGGCATGGTAAGCATCATAAGCGGCGGCTAAACCTGCTACGTCGGCAATGTTTTCACCTAAGGTCAACTTGCCATTGACGTGTAAATCAGGGAAAGGCGCATAAACATCAAACTGCTGCGCTAACGCATCTCCTTGCTTATCAAATTGAGCAAAGTCAGCGGGCGTCCACCAGTTACGCATAGCGCCAGTCGAGTCGAATGCCGCGCCATTGTTATCAAAACTATGGCTGATTTCATGACCAATCACAGCGCCAATCGCGCCATAGTTGTAAGCGGCATCGGCCTTAGCATCGAAGAATGGCGGTTGCAAAATACCCGCAGGGAAGTTAAGCGCATTCTGCACGGGCAAATTCACCGCATTCACCACTTGCGGCGTCATCCACCACTCGCCTTTATCCATTGGTTTGCCAATCTTGGCTAACTGGTGGCTGTACTCCACTTTTTCGCCATTGATGGCATTGGCGTAGGCATTGGTCGCAGTCACTGCATAGCTGTCGTAATTGCGCCATTTGTCGGGATAACCCACGCCCACTGCCATAGTGGCCACTTTTGCTAGGGCTTCTTTCTTGGTTGAAGGGTCCATCCAATCGAGTTTTTCCACTCGCTGACCGAAGGCGGCCACTATGTTATCCACCATAGTGCTGACTTCTGCTTTGGCCGAAGCGGGGAAATATTGCTCGGCATAGGCATGGCCTACGGCATCACCTAAATATTGGTCGAGTGCTGCTAAGGCACGTTTATCGCGGCTGCGCTGCTCTGGCGTGCCAGAAAGCTTAGTGCCATTAAAGGCAAACGAAGCGTTGTCGATAGCCGATGGCAACACATCAGCATGGCTGTTGATATGGTGGAACACGAGCCAATCTTTCCATGCTTCTAAAGGCTCAGAGGCCACAAGCGCAGAAAGTCCCGTAATCGCCGTTGCATGGTAGGCCGCAAATTTAGGCTGATTGCCCAGTTGCGCCGCCGCTAGAAAGGCAGTCCAATCGATGCCCGGAGCTTTGGCATCAAAGTCAGCACGGCTCCATACACCCGAAGACTGAGTAAAATCTTCGCTTGCTTCACGGCTGGCGTGGGCTACGGCAATCTTGTTTTCAAGGGCAAAAATACGATCGGCACGGACAGCGGCCTCGCTCACACCCGCATCTTTAAGCAAGGTTTCAATGTAAGCGCGGTAAGCGGTGCGAATGTCGACCATTTTAGGATCGGCAGACAGGTAATATTCGCGCTCTGGTAAGCCTAAACCACCCTGTAAAAAGTAAGGTAAGACTTCGCCCGGCGTGGCTAAACCTTGGGTGACGAAGATCCCAAATAGGTTTTCGCTATAAAAGTCAGTCGCGTTGAGAGGGTCGACATCGGCGCGCAGATTTCCGCCTAACGCCGCAGATAAATCCTGCTTGCTCGCAATGGCCTCATAACGGGCAATATCCGCCTCGGCAGGCTTCATTCCTGCGGCATCAATAGCAGCGGTATCTGTGTAAGCCTTGTAGAAATCGGCGATACGCGCTTCGTCGCTTCCCGCCGCATGTTGCGCTTTCACCAGATCGGCAATCAAACTGGTTTTATGCTTTTCGGTTGCTTCAAAGGCAACGAGGAAAGCGCCAGTGCTGGAGCGATCGGCGGGGATCATCGTCGTTTTCATCCATTCGCCATTGGCGTAGGTATAAAAATCATCCCCTGGTTTTACCGTTGGCGTCATAGCCGCGACATTAATGCCAATCGGCATTTGAGCCGCAATGTCTTGACTTTTTGGTGCGTTTTCGCTGGTTTTTACGGTGTTTTCTGTGGTGTTATCACTGCAAGCAGTGAGCCCAGCCAGTACTGAAGTTGACAGTAACAGCACGGGAATAAGACGGTCCGACATGAATGACTCCTCTCTTTTTTATTATTGTATTTATAGTGTGATTGCTAAGTTTGGCAGTGTAACTGGCACTGAATGAAGAAGTAAAACAAAGCCAATTTTTATGATAGAAAGTTAATGCAAACAATTTGAGCCAGACGCTTAAACACGCAGCTTAGCATCATCACGACCGCGCTCAACTGCAGGCACAAAAAAGCCGACGCTATGTCGGCTTAATCAAGTTTGGCTAACGACTACTTTATAATTTGATCTGAGTGTACTGAGTCCACGCAAGTACTTGTCCCATCTGAGGAATGATCCATACTGCCGTGTGCTCATTTTGATAAACACGATAATAAAATAAATCTTCATCACGGATATCATGCTTACGAATTTCACGGTAGAACTGCATAGCAGAATGGCTGACTTCATCCGGTTTTGTCAGTTCTTTTTGTAACACTTTAACGTGAAAAACATCGACTTTAAGGTCATCAATTGTGGTCTGGTACTGCTCAAACTCACCGCGGATAGTGTATTTAATCGGCGTCGTTAAACAATCTTGATCTGTAATACAGGAGGTCGAATAAAACTTACCCTTATTTTGCCCTTCATAGACCAGAGACATACTGAGATCGTTACGAACTAAGAGTTCGCCCGCGACGGGAAAATAAATATCCGCATGGTAATTATGCTCAAGTAACTCACCCATTCCTTTATCATCCGCAGGGAGGACAATACGGTTATAGCGAATGCGCTGCTCCATTATTTGGCTCAGCGGAATAAACTCCGCCATATTTAATCCTGCGGGTTTTGCATCTATCGCCGTGATATTGATGATGCCGTGACCACTGCAGGCATCGGCGTCCAGCTCAGGGCAAATCGCCATCGAATAATTTTTGCCATCTGTTGAGGTAAATGCACTGAAGTAATTAAGGTTATTGATGTGATTTCCCTCTGGCGCTAAATGTTTTTGCCACCATGAAGGATGTAAACGATCCTCATCACCAATATAGAAGGTTCGCGCCGTCCCCAGCGTGCCACCAATATTGAGGCTGATATATTTATCGGCATGCCACTTAGCCACCTGTTTAACCACCGCATGGTGGTCGCTCACATACCAAACGATTGCCAAGATAGCGCACAAAAGGGCAATACCAGCAACTTTAGTCCAAACCGACACCCCCACTAAGGCATCACGAATTGCATTCGCATCATTGATCGCCAGCATCTTTACATGGGATTGTTCAGAGATATGCAATTGATACCCGCGGCGTGCCACGGTTTTAAGCTGCACTTCGGTATAGGGTTCGAGCTTTTTACGTAAGGTACTGATGCATTGCGTTAAAGAGGTAGGAGCAACCACCCTTTCAGGCCAGCCGACCTGCAGCAATTCTTCCTTAGTAAAAATGGCATTCGTGGATGATAACAGCAGCACTAATAAGGCCGTTTCGGAAAAAGTCAGGCTGATGGTTGCCCCATTCACATGATCGACTAATTCCTTAGCCTGTTCATCTAACATTAAATAAGATGTGATTTTATGCATGTTAAACGCCTGAAAGATCAGCCAATACTGATAAAGTTTGATTACACTAACAACATGCAATCATCATGTGACATTGTTTCTTTCCAAGAAAACGATGATATGCAATCACCAAGTCAAGATGGTTTATTTTACCTTTTAACAACATATAAGAGTGTGACTCTATACTCAGTTTAGTCATTGTTTAATAAGTACAAAGTTAGACTAATACAGAGGTCGCTAAACTAGATTTCTTGGTATTTAAAGATCCAAGAACAACACAAAAGTAATGCACCAATCCAGCCACCCAGCAAACCATACATTAAGGGTAAGCCAAGCCCAGTTTGAGCAAGCAGAGTGAGACTACTTTTAGCCGCGAGTGTATCCGAGGGAGTCACGAGTAAATTTAAAGCACGGAACAGATCAGTAGGATTCAACAAAATCAGTAGATTGAATACTGTACGATTAAACATCTCACTCATTCCAACCACAGCACTGAGTAAAATAAGATCATAAACCAGCACAAACACAAACCATAAAATGAGTAATATCCCCAGTGCCTTGGCTTTTTCTCGCACACACAAGCTAACCCAATAACCCAAGAGCACGAACACTAATGACAGCAAAATACTGCTCATAATCAAATGGATAAACCCGATAACTATGGATAACTGGGCCTGAGTATCGCCCAGTGATATGAGTATCAATCCTGTTAAACCAAAGCCCAAAATGCAGGCAATGGTCATCACGCAGGCATGGCCTAAAAACTTGCCGCACACCAGATGCCAACGTGCTAATGGATAGGTCAGCAGTAACAACAGAGTGCCGGATTCTTTTTCACCAACAAAGCTGTCATAACTCAATAAAATCGCACCTAAAGGGAGCATAAATACCGATAAAGTGACTAACCCAGAAAGGATCTGGGCAGGCTCAAATACCACTAAGTTGCCGGACACAGCGCTGCCCATAAAACTCACACACAGAGATAGCAGCAACAAGATTCCCGCCATCATCCATAACCAACGATTACGTAAATTATCCTTAAACTCTTTGGCGGCTATGGTGCTCACTATGCTCAGAGCACTTAAACGATGGTGCAAAACCTCGGAACGGTTCATAGGACTGATTCCAAATTAATCGCCTGATTTATATCTGTTATGTTAATAGTCTTTGTGGGCATTATTGGCGACTGAAGGGGGCAAAGACTTTCCATGTAATGATGAAACACACTCTGCAAACTAGGAGGTTCAATAGAAAAATCCCCCACGGGCACTTTTTGTAATAAGTGATTTAACACGGCTGACTTTTGCTCCTGTGACACAGCGAGCGTGAGTCCCTGCCCCGCGTTTGCCTTAACACATGCCGCTAAAATAGGATCCGCTAGCAATGCTTGCCTTTGAGTATTAGATAGAAAATGCAACAAGATATGATTTGGCAACTGAGTCGCCGCCCTCAGGGAGGTTAAGCTTCCCGAAGCCAACATTCGTCCTCTACCTAAGATCAAAGCACGATCCATCTGATCTTGTACTAATCCCAACTCATGGGTACTGATAATAATGGCGCAGCCCTGCGCCCTGAGCTGAGCGATTTTTTGATACAGGAAAGCCGATGCCAAGGGATCTAAGCCAACTGTCGGTTCATCGAGTAACAGTACCTTAGGCTCAGCCAATATCGCCTGCGCGAGCCCAAGACGTTGCCGCATCCCCTTAGAAAAAGTACTCAAACGCTTATCTTTAGCGGCCTCTAAACCAAATTCAGCAAGTAATTCATGCACTTTAGGCAAGGCAACGCCCTTAAGCTTAGCGAAATATCGCAGCAGCTCATTGGCGGTCATATTGTCATAAAAACTCACATTTTCAGGTAAATAGCCTAAAGACAAACTCTGCCGCACTTGTTGGGAGCTCACACTATGACCTTGAACTTGGAGCAGGCCACTTGTGGGGGTAAGTAATCCCAAAATAAGCTTGAGTAACGTAGATTTACCCGCACCATTATGCCCAAGGAGTGCGATCACTTGACCCGCTAACACCTCAAAACTCACATCATCCAGTGCCTTAAACTTGCCATAGCATTTACTGATATTTGTCGCTTTAACAACCACATCAGCATTCACTACAGGCTTATTCGCTGAGCAGGTCAAAGTTTGATGATTCATCGCGAACCTCCATCAATCAGTACATGCGCGCCACTTTGCATTAGGGGAAAACTATCACTTATACCGCTCGTCACTTGGGGCTTAAATTGGCGTTCCACCCAACGCAGTAACAACACAACGGGGCTTTCCATCAACAGTTTGGCTTCAGGATAAAGCCAAAACAGTTTATCTAAACTGTCATTCGGCCTATGGACAATATCCCCGAATCCATCGCCATTCAGATCCCAACCTTGATATTCCGACCAGTAATTCCCCTGCCCCTGATAACTCCATTCAAGTTGAGTTTCTCCGACATATTTAACTTGGGTTTGATTGGCCATAATACGATTATGCCAAAGGCGATTTTCCTCTCCGCCCATGGCCATACTGATCCCGGTATCGCTGTGGCTAAACTCGTTATCTTGAATACGGTTATGTTGAGCGGCGTAAATAAAAATACCTTTCCCTTCATTGCCAAGCTCCACAGTGCCCTTAGGGTTATGGATTTGACTCGCAACATTGGCTTGCACATGGGATGCCTCAGTAATGTTGAGTAAAATGCCAAAGTCCCGCGCCTGAGTCACACGGTTGTGGTGCAGGTAAATATTGGTTGAATTCATTAGGGCATAACCGCCATCGACAGCAATCGCTTGGTTTTGCCACGCTTCGTCGGCTTGGGTATACATGTAGTGAATGCCATATTGCAGCTCAGTGAATTGATTTTCATAAATGCGGCTGTGGGTAACGGACTCTAAATACACACCATCACGGACAAAAATCAGCTGATTTCGGTCAATTTGTGGCGAATTAACATGCTTAAGATAAATGCCATCACCCCGATCAAGCACATGAATGGCGCCGTTACCACTAATACTATTGTTCGTGATGGTGGGCGAGTTTAGCTGTTCGCCATAAATACCAAAACCATCACCCACCAAGCGGTTTCCCTTAATCTGCACATGATCCGCCCCTTTTTTGAGTAAAATGGCGGCATCACGGTAATACAGATCCCGTCCCCAGTGGCGGATATTTAGCCCCTCAATACTCACCTGAGGTGCCTCAATGACCAACGCACTGCCTTGGCGCAGTGCATCTAATGTCGCGCCTATTTCCCCCTTTAGCGAAATGGATTGCGTCACCTTAAAGGAGCCTTCATACACCCCAGTGGCTAGCACTAAGGTGTCACGGGCTTGAGCTTTGTTAAGGGCAAGGGTGAGTGAATCTGTATCTGTTACCCGAATGAGTGCAGCCCAAGTACCGAAAGAGGCAAAGCACAGCAGCCAGATAAGGACGAGACGCAGCTTCATCATCACAACCTTATTTATCACCCGCGAGCAGTTCTAGGGTGATGTCATCAAATCTCAGCACTCGGCCACCGTATTCCTTAGCAAAGGCTTCGGCGGCGGCTTTAGTGCTAAAAGGGGCAACGGCAGGTCCCATCACAGCTTTCTTGGTCGTACCGTAAACATAGAAGGCACTTTGAGCATCAATAAAGGCGCCATCGTCTGGCTGATCCCAATCGGTCGTGCCCGCGTCATGCACCATCATGTAATCAATTTGTCTTTTATTTTCAGGCTGTAATGCAAAGTTAAACATATCGCGAGCCGAACAAAACTTAGGTACCGTTTTCTCAGCCTTGAGGTGCACTTGCCCTTTAGGTCCGGGATATTTAGTGATCACCATGCCGCATAAATGGCAACGGTCATGCTCGTGGATCATCTCGGCTTTATGAACATGGTCTGTGGCCTCGCTTTTATTACAGCCAAATAGCAAGGGCACTAACAGCAACAATGCATAGTATTTCTTCATCCTATTTATCCTTTTATTAAAATATCAACGCCTCGCCAGATTCCTTGCAGGGACAGATCTTTACGGCGAGGGTTGATAGAAACGGGTTTCATCTTTCATTCATTTTGCTTTGTGCTTTTGCAATCGCATTATCGATTGCTTCACGGTTGATACTGTCCCCATGGTGTTTGAGCAGGAGCTGCCAATGGTCAATGGCCTCTTGGTTACGAGCATGCAAGTAAGCATCTGCCGCGAGTAACATATGGGTTTGAGGCTCAAAGGGAGAAAGTGCTAATGCTTTGGCAATCACCCCTTGGGTTTCAGGTGTCATTTGCCGAAGCTCGCGGTAATAAAGCGCGTTAGCTTTTGCCCCTAACACTTCGGCATCATCTCCCCCTATTTCGAGTAATTTATCTAAGGTCAGCACCGCATCTGAGTACAAACCTCCCGCATTGTAAGCCTGAGCTAATGACATAAGTGCCAAGGTGTTTTGCGGCTCACTCTGAGCCCAACGACTGGCTTTGGTGATCTCGGCCGCCACTAAATAATCAATATTTTCATCAAGCCGACCTTGATCCCAATCCCTAAAACGGCCTGTTTGACTGTAGATAGCAAGGGTCAGCAGCACTAGAACGATTCCCATCGCAAAGGGCACTTTGCTCGACATGTTTGGCAACTGTGCGATTCCCATGACTAGGTTTAGACGCATGTGCTGCCAATAAATGTAAGCAACAAACAACAGTAAACTGATGCCAATGCCTAGTCCTAAGCTCACCATTCCAGTCTCCATTTCACTCTCCAAACAACTCGTTTTAGGAGCCAGATTAACCGTGTGCAGGCATCATCTTTTTATTTTTCATCTCTTTCATTTCGCTGGGTTTCTCAATATTTTTCAGTTCAATTTCAAAGATAAGTGCTGACTCTGGAGGGATAATACCTACGGCTTCAGTGCCATAGGCAAGGCTTGCAGGTACCACAAAACGGTATTTAGACCCCACAGGCATCAACTTTAATCCCTCTTCCCAAGCGGGGATCACCGACATTAATGCAAACCGAGTGGGCTCTTTACGTCCAACCGTATTTTCAAACTCAGTCCCATCGATAAGAGTGCCAACATATTCCACTGTGACCACATCTTCTGGATTGGGTTTATGACCTTTACCTTGGGTTAAGACTTCATATTGAAGACCAGAGGCGGTGACTTTAACGCCAGACTTTTTTTGATTTTCAGCAAGATATGCCGCACTTGCCTTTTTAGTTTCTGCCATTTGTTTTTCAGCAACGACAGTTCTTGCGGCATTGAGTTGTTCTGCTCTTTGGTTCAGGTAGGTCAGCACTTCTTCGTCGGTTAATTGCTGTTTATCTTTAAGCGCATCCACAAAACCTTGCACGACTAAGTCGACATTCACCTCTGAACCCAATTCAACTTGGTTGTAGACTTGACCAGAAATGTAATTACCAATAGAAGCGCCAATGCTGTAAGAGGTTTTATCTGCATCGGTTTTCAAACTTGTGCCAGCAAAACTGGCTACCGAAACAAATAATGCGGCGCAAGTCGCCACTGTGATGCTTTTGGGGATAAAAGAAGCTGGCATACGTGTTTTCATTTTATGTTCTCTACAATGTTAACCCTGTGGGTTTCGCCTTTTGGCCCTGCAAACCAAACCGATAAAACATCGGTCCTGTGTGTTACTAAGGTTTTTCTGTTACTCGACCTGACATACGCCAGCCATAAATGCCATCGGCCATATGACGCACACCTGTGTAACCTAGCTTCATGGTTTCTCTCGCCGCCATATTGCTGCTGGTGCAAAGGCGGTTAGCGCAGTAAAACACCATGACTGCATCTTTATTCTTTGGAAGTAACTCTCTCCAATTCTGAACATTGAAAAAAACTGCTCCGGGGATAAAACCTTCTGCCCATATCTCCAGTGTATTTACGTCGAAAAAATAAACGCCTTGTTTGCCGACTAAGGTTTCCGCTTCCATCATCGAAATGGGATTTAATTGGATTTCGTTATAGGGCACTTCAGACATTTCTGAGCCACCACCGGCGATGACTGGCATAGCAGTCACGCCTAAGGCCAACACCATCAATATTCGGCTTACACTTTGACGAAGCATGTTATGCATAATTAGGCTCTCATATTCCCCGACACCCAAAGGTGTCGGGGATAACTAGGACTCAAGTTAAATTATATTTTCTTCGCACTCAGCGCATTACCATCAATAATGGCTTGGGCTTGGGTCACATAGGTCAAGGCGGCATCTAAGCGTTTTTGTGAGTAACGCGCACCATGAACACCCCATGAACCATCGGCTTTAATCAGTTTGAGGACATCTTGAGCTTTATCGGTCAACAACAGCACTTGCGTCTTATCTTCTACCGATAACTTCGCCATATTGGGCGACTTATCGATGCTAATAAGGGCTTTTTCTACTTTGGCATAGGTTTCTTTCACTGGTTTTTGCCACTTCTGAACTTTGCCGTAGATTTGCTGTTGATCTTTAAAGTGCAGACCCTCACCCAACTTAGATTGGAATTGGCTATGGCAACCTTTGTTATCCACTACATCGTGATCAGAAGCGGAAGTACGAGCACAGGTCCACATGAGATCGAGGTAGTTATGGCCATTTTCGTCCTTCGCCACAGTCCAGCCCTTAGTGGATGAGTCGCGAGACTTACCTTCAGGTGGGTTAAGCGTCTTACGCAATGGATCGACATCGATTTTCCACATGTGCGACTTACGAACGTTGTCGAAACCGGCCATATCAGGGAACTGGATCGCGGTGAAGTTTTCACAACTACCCATGTTTGGCATGTGACAGCTTTGACAAGTTTGTTTACTGTGGGTCTTGGTATTACTCGCAATTTCAGCCTGTGCCGTATGGCAATCGGTACATTCTTTGATGAGTTTTGGTTTAGTAATACCGGATTTCCAATCACCATCAGTCACTTCGTGTGGATCATGACAGGTAGAACAACGCATACCCTTATCGTAGTGAGATGAGGCAAACATTTGCGAACCTTCTGTACCACAAGATGGGCACGAAGATTTCATCTTCACGTTAAAGGCATATTCCAGTTTTTCTTTACCCTGTGGGGTTTGCGCAAGTTCTTCTACGAAGTTAAAACGCTGGTGACAACGCTCACAGTTAGAAGGCATACCACCACCGATACCGCCGTCTAAATGACCACCTGCGCCATGACACTCTTCACAGGTAATACCGAGTGACACTGTATGTTTTTGGAGCTCTTTAGGATTACCAAGGGCTGCAAAAAACTCATCTTTAGTTTTAAAATCAAACTTAAAGGTGTGGCACATTTCGCAATAGGAACTCGCAGGTTGGAATAAGAATTCCTTCTCGTATTTAGCACCATAGGAGCTCATACCCCATTGGTGTGAACCACTCGCGCCAAAATCTTCCATTTTAGTTGGAAATTCAGGAATAACTTTCTGAATTTTCTTCGCCATTTCAGGGGTTAACCATTCAGCCCAACCACGGGAGAATTGGTTACCACCGGCGACCATAGTGCCAGTACCATCTTTGAGTAAACCGTCTTTTACATGGAAAGTACCGCGTACTAAGTAGCTATCGATAAAGCCGTATTTGGTTCTTGGTGTTCCCACAGTCGCATAAATTGCATCAGGGGTAATGCCGTCTGGCAGGATAGAAGTATCCTTAGTGCCATACATAGTTTTGTTTAAATCGTTATCGACTTCAGGATGGCTACCCGGGAAACGTAAGGTTTTTGAATGGCGTGAACGTTTCCACTTTTCATATTGTGGACCGTGGCACTCACCACATTTTTCAGGACCAACAAACTTATTTGGGAAATCCAAAATCGACTTGGCACCGAGGCGATATTGCAATGCCATAGGGCGATTGCCCTCTTGATGTTGGCTATATTTTTGGCAGGGCAAGATCGTGAATATATTTTAACCGTTTTGAGCTAAATTTGACGGACGGCATCGATTATGATCTTATGCTCTCTTTTTCTTATAGAGAGCATAAGAGCATGTACCTTGAAGCCTTCACATCACATTTCAACTCGATTGCTGACAGCCGACAATCTGCCAAAGTGACTTACCCGTTACATGATGTATTGTTCGTCACTCTGTGTGGTGTGATTGCTGGCGCCGAAGGTTGGTCTGAGATCCACGA
>NZ_JAKKSE010000028.1:0-53591 GCF_025653595.1 Shewanella sp. SM95 | reverse complement strand
ATAGCCTTGTGGAACCACCTGATCCCATCCCGAACTCAGAAGTGAAACGCAAACGCGCCGATGGTAGTGTGGGGTCTCCCCATGTGAGAGTAGGTCATCGCCAAGCGCCTAATTTAGGTTAACGTGTAGACGTTAAGCTAAAGGAGCGGTAGTTCAGTTGGTTAGAATACCGGCCTGTCACGCCGGGGGTCGCGGGTTCGAGTCCCGTCCGCTCCGCCAACATTAAGAGATAAGCCTCATCGAAAGATGGGGCTTTTTTCGTTATGGCGTTGTGGATCTTTCGTCCCAGTGACGCACATGCTTCGGGCTCGAAGCATGTGGTTATCGTCATAGTCGGGCATCATGTAGATGACATCCTTATCAGAATATGAAATTTTTGTTTTAAAGCTAAACCAATTCTATTAATTAGCAAAATATATCCATTCCCGAAAGCCCAACTGAGTCATCCTCTGTAGCTCCTCAATGCATTTAGGCTATCGAGCATTACATAACAATATCGCCATACCTATTGAAACAACGATTTGCCAATGTGTGCTGCCTCGGCCATTACTACGTCTGCTCTATCGGATTCAATTTGATTCAAACGGTTGCTGTCTGATGGCCCTAGGACGTGTTCCTGTAGTCGCCCAAAGCCATGCTACTTCATTTTCAAAACGATTGAGGGAAAGGATAGATAAGCGCACAGATGCAGCAAGGTGCGCTTAGGAAGGGGGGGCTACTGGTTGTGCTCAGAATGTTTGCGATGGAGAACTTCAAGTAGTTCATCTTCGAGTTCGAAGCGTGTTTCCATGTTATGGGCGAGCTCAGATAGGTCTTTATCGAGTTGATATAATACGAAATCGTCTTGTGTTTCCGCATATTTATCGTTGAAATCTAATGCTGCATTCGTGGTTGGCGTGATTTTGGGCAATACTTGTTGCGCGAGCGTTTTGCTTGATTCGCCATATTCACTGCAGGCATTAACGACTTTATCATAGACCTCGAAATGTCCTTCGGAGACATAGTCAACTAATAAGTCACAGAAAGATTTAACATGTTCGAACGAGGGAAGTGATTTTTCTGATTTACTGTAAGGAGGAAGCCCAGCAATTTGGCAGTAATGCACTAACAGTTTTCGACGGTTTTTTAGCCATTGATCAATAAGCTTATTTGAACCGCCCCACTTCTGTTCTGCTTTTTCGAGTTCTCTCAGCATGATGCATTCCATTTAAGTGCCAGCACATAACTCTAATGTAGGGACAAGTTGCTAATCGATCAACTCTTTTCATGCGAATTTGCGAGAATGACGAAATGGACAAACCAGCTGTTTCGTATCGAAAAATGCAAATAAAAAGCCCAACGATAGAAACCTATCGTTGGGCGAGTAAAGTTTATAGCAGGCTCGATGCGACGAGCTTCTTGATTGTTCTTGCTAGCGCAGACTTTTTATACCAAAGGCGGGGAACCGGCGCAACTTTTTTCTGTCTGAGTGTGACTTCGTTACGAATAAATGAGCAGTATGTTAGCTGGGTAACATTTTCCGGTTTATGCGGTCAAATCGACGCCAATGATGGGGAATAGCTCACATAAATTTGCACATAAAGGTTACATTATTCGCGTAAATGCTAAACTACCGACCCAGCGGATCTCAATAAGACTAGGAACCAAGCCCAATGGCAGAATTAAAGAATGATCGTTATTTACGCGCCCTACTAAAAGAGCCTGTCGATGTGACCCCTGTGTGGATGATGCGTCAAGCTGGCCGTTATCTTCCTGAATATAAAGCCACTCGCGCTCAAGCGGGTGACTTCATGTCTTTGTGTAAAAATCATGAGCTTGCCTGTGAAGTCACGCTGCAACCTTTACGTCGTTATGATCTTGATGCGGCGATTTTGTTTTCCGATATCCTAACTGTACCCGATGCTATGGGTTTAGGTTTGTATTTTGAGGCGGGTGAAGGCCCACGTTTCGAGCGCCCAACAGACACTATCGATGCGATCAAAAAGCTCTCAATTCCAGATCCAGAAGATGAGCTGGGTTATGTGATGAAAGCCGTTAGCACTATTCGCCGTGAACTGAATGGCGCAGTGCCGTTAATTGGCTTTTCTGGTTCACCTTGGACCTTAGCGACTTACATGGTTGAAGGTGGTTCGAGCAAAACCTTCGAAAAAATTAAGAAGATGGCTTACGCTGAGCCAATGGCATTACACATGCTGTTAGATAAATTAGCCGATTCAGTGATCCTATACCTGAATGCTCAAGTTGCTAACGGTGCGCAATCTTTGATGATTTTTGACTCATGGGGCGGCGCGTTATCGCACTCTGCTTACCGTGAGTTCTCTTTGCGTTATATGCAGAAGATTATTGATGGTCTGACACGCTTTGCCGATGGCCGTAAAGTGCCAGTGACGCTGTTTACTAAAGGCGGTGGTTTGTGGCTAGAAGCGATGGCAGAAACTGGCTGTGATGCACTAGGTTTGGATTGGACGGTAGACATTGCCGATGCCCGTCGTCGTGTCGGTCATAAAGTTGCATTGCAAGGCAACATGGACCCATCTATGTTGTATGCGCCAATTCCACGTATTGAAGAGGAAGTTGGTCATATTCTAGCGGGTTATGGTGAAGGTACTGGCCATGTATTTAACCTAGGCCATGGTATTCATCAGCATGTCGATCCAGAACATGCTGGCGCCTTTATTAAGGCGGTTCATGCACAATCAAAGCAATACCATAAGTAATTTTTGGTTTGCGAAACAGGCCCGCTTGCGGGCCTGTTTTATATCCGACATTTGAATTTGATAGCGTTGGAGCTTCTGGCGAAGGTATCTTTATGGATTAGCGTATGCAGTGGTTTCTATCGTCTGCGAGCTTAATGAGTCTTACTTTTAAATAACGACTTAAATACCCTATATTCACATACTGATTATGTGTGAATTATCTTGATAAAAAGTAAAATTCAGAATTGTTTAATTTATAAATTTTATTTTTAAATCAAAGGTATGAAATGGATTTAATTGCATGAAAATGTCTACTTTAGCAACGACTAAAGCGAAGTGATGTTTAATACTATTCGCAAATGAGATATGTTGCATGGCGTAATGAAGGATTATGCAAGGCCGTCAATCAATTTAGTTATAATAAGCCGTGGTAAGAGATGCACATTGGCAAGAAAATAATGGTATTTATTGCGGGCTTTTGTCTCCCTGCGGTGGTAATTGTCTCCTATTGTCTTGGTTATTGGTACGACCATCGCGTCGAGCTATTACGTCAAGATAGTGCTAACCGTGAGCTTGCCAATATCCAGCAGCAGTTTCAAATTGATGTCGATCGCTTAACCTTTCTCACTAATATCTATGCCTTACCTTTGTCTCAATTAGATGAAGACCAACTTAAAAAGCTTGAATCCTCGTGGCGCGATAGCTCAATGTCAGCCAATCTGAGTTGGTATATTCTACGGCAGGGTGAATTGCACCCTTTTTTCCCCAATGAACGTCCCTTTGAGAATGATAAGTTACGAGAAATCGCCAGTGCTATTGTCAGTGCCGACAAGCCCAGTGTTGCTGGCGCTTATTTGATGGGCAAGTATGCTTATGTCGTTACTTCCGTGGCTTCTGCGCCCAATGAATCTGTGCTGCTGGTACGCCAACTGACTGATAAAGACTTACTGGAATATGCTCAAGCCTTATTGGTGACTAAGGTGAGCATGAGCCATTCTCGCGACGTTACACCAACAGTTGATGGTGTGCACAGTGACGCGATTAACATTCCAAGCCTGCTAAAAGATAAGCCTGTCTACCTGCAAGTACTGTTTTCCGATGGTCCCTTTAGGGAGGTTAAATTTCAACTCGATTGGGTATCGCTCGGATTTATTCTCTTTGGTGTGTTTATTGTTGGTCTTGGTTATATTTGGCTGCGTTCGGGCTTACTCAAACCCTTTAAAAATCTGATGCATCAATTGGCGCTGGTCGATCCTATGTCTAGTGTCTATCAACCCGTTACAAGCGAGGGTAATGAAGAATTAGAAGTGCTCGCCAGCCGTGTTAATAGCTTGCTGGCAAGAATTTATCAGCAAAACGAACGCGCGAAAATCACCTTAGAATCCATTGCTGAAGCGGTGATTTTGACCGATGTCGATGCCAACGTGATTTATATGAATCCGCGGGCCGAGTTGCTTCTCGATGTCGCCAGTTGCTATGCCATAGGTCAGAGCCTTGCGAGTCTGTTAAAGGCTGGGGAGCAGTTGAATCAGGCGGTTTTTACCTGCATTCGTCTCGAAGAATCAGCGCCGCAGGTCGAGAAAATCAAGCTATTAACTGCTTCGCCTCGGATTATGGAGCGCAGTATTAGCAATCTGCGTAATCACGATAAAGAAATTGTTGGTACTGTCGTGGTATTGCGGGATATCACTCAAGAAGAGTTGCTTAAACACCAGCTACAAAAAAGGGCAAATTTCGATAGCATAACAGGGCTGCTAAACCGTCAGGCATTTGATGAGCAGTTACCCCAATTTGCCGCTTCAGCCAAAACTATCGCCGTTTGTTACCTTGATTTGGAGCAATTCAAGTTGATTAACGACAGCTGTGGCCATACTGCAGGCGATCGTATGCTTGCTATGGTGGCTAAGGCAATGCAGGCTTGTCTTGGGTCACAGGAGCTATTGGCGCGCCTTGGTGGCGATGAGTTTGGTTTAGTGATTTGTAATCGTAGTGCCTTATCTGTGGCGCAATTACTGAAGCAAATGATCGCGCAAGTCTCCATGCAAGTGTTGAACGATAAAAACTGTAATTATAAAGTTGGCCTCAGCATAGGTGTTGCCTTTGGCCGTGCTCCCTATATCGATGCACAAGAGTTATTAAAAGACGCTGATATCGCCTGCATTGCCGCTAAAGCTAAGGGGGCTAATCAAATTCATTTTTACGATGATAAAGATAAAGAGCTCACCTACCAAAGAAATGCGCCTAAGTGGGCGGTACGTATCGCGCAAGCGATTGAAGAAAACGAGTTGATCCTTTATTACCAACCGATCCGCGGACTAGGCAGTGGTCCGCAGCGACAACGAATGGAAATTCTGTTACGAATTCAAGAGCCCTGTGGCCGCATTTTGGCGCCTGCGCAGTTTATAGCCGCCGCAGAACGTTTTAAGTTGATGCCTGATATCGATAAAGAAGTCATCCGCAAAGCTTTTTTATGGTTGTCTTTGAACCCCGTGCTTTGGCCTGATCATTGTATTTCGATCAACCTTTCGGGCAATAGTTTAGGCGCCGAAGGTATGGTGGAATATATCGCCCAGCAGCAACACATTTTTGATATTCCAAGCCAATGTATTTGTTTTGAAATTACTGAAACCACCGCGATTCAAAATCGCAATCGTGGTATGGAAATGTTGAAGCAGTTACGTAAACTCGGTTTTTCATTTGCACTGGATGATTTTGGCAGTGGTTTTGCCTCTTATGGTTATCTGCGTGAGCTGCCGGTGGATTATGTCAAAATCGACGGCTGTTTTATTAAGAACCTCGCCGTGAATGCTAAAGACTACGCCATCGTTAAATCGATTCAGGATGTTTGTCGGGTTATGGGAATCGAGACTGTTGCTGAATTTGTTGAGAATCAGGATATTATTGACAGGTTGTTGAGCATAGGCATTAACTATGCGCAAGGTTATGCGATAGGGCGCCCGCAACCCTTAGCTAATTATCGTGAGCAATACGAGATGAGGCTTGCACAACGCGCGTGAAGGATTGCGCTTTTAGCGTGATTATGCCAATTTAGCAAAAGGCGTAATTAACATAGCGATAACAAAGGAATGACTATGGATGGACTCACTGGCAAGGTCGTGATCATCACGGGTGCCTCAGAAGGTATTGGTCGGGCGCTCGCCGTGGCAATGGCGCGAATGGGCTGCCAACTAGTGCTCAGTGCGCGTAATGAAACACGTCTCGCTTCACTCGCCTTAGAAATAGCTAATTATGGTTTACCTCCCTTTGTATTTGCTGCCGATGTCTCTCGTCCTGAACAGTGCGAAGCCTTAATTGAAGCCACGGTCGCGCATTACGGTCATCTCGATATTTTGATTAATAATGCCGGCATGACCATGTGGTCACGGTTCGATGAGCTTACTCAACTGTCTGTACTTGAAGACATTATGCGGGTGAATTATCTTGGACCTGCGTATTTGACCCATGCTGCTTTACCCCATTTAAAGGCCAGTAAGGGCCAAGTGGTCGTTGTGGCGTCAGTCGCTGGATTAACAGGCGTACCCACTCGTAGCGGTTATGCTGCATCTAAACATGCCGTGATTGGTTTTTTCGATTCACTGCGGATTGAGCTCGCGGACGATAATGTGGCGGTGACGGTAATTTGCCCTGATTTTGTGGTGTCACAAATTCACAAACGCGCCCTTGATGGTGCGGGTAATCCTTTAGGCAAGTCACCGATGCAAGAAGCTAAGATACTGACGGCCGAGCAATGCGCTAATATGATGTTGCCAGTGATTGCAACTCGAGGCCGTCAACTGATTACTTCACTTCGCGGTCGTTTGGGGCGTTGGCTTAAGCTGATCGCACCAGGCTTAATCGACAAAATTGCCCGCAGGGCGATCGCCTCCGGGCACTAAAGTCTTTGCCACTACAAGCTATTTGCCACTCTTATTGAGATGCTTAATGATTGATTGTTCAGCTTCACTTTGAGTCGCTTTGTCCCCATCGATATCGATAGTCACAGTCGCGTTATGGCCCGTCATATCCTCTGCAATATGAAACCAATCTGGATGCCAGTAAAAGCTGGCTCCTTCTAGGGTTTGCCAGTTATGTACGCCTGATTTTTCACCTTGATAAATAAGATCTTTTATCGAATAACCCATATATTTACCCCATTAATTTCATGATTGTTAAAAATATAAGAAGCTAAATGGTGCACGTCATCTTAACCTAGGTATGTGCTTTACATCACATTTTAAGGTAAACATAAACCCCGCCAGAGCGAGGTTTATGAATAGCGTTAGTATCTTAGCGAGATTAAGGTTTAGCACACTTATGGTTTGGTGCACTGGGTTGGCGAACCCACGCCTTTCCACAGGGTTGTACCATCAGTGAGTGACAAGGGCACAAAGGTTAAACCTTGGCTCATATTGGCGGGTGGCAAGTCGGTTTCTAACTCATACATGCCCATGGGGATAGCCCCTGATGTGGCATTGGCGGCTGTTTGTGCGGCCGCAAGGCTTGAGTAGCGCAGACCCAACATATCAAAGTGGTTGCGCCAATCTTTGCCTGTGAGTTTACTCAAAGACACCAGCATAAAGTCGTTGCCCGGAATATCTTTCACTGTTTTGCCACCGTAGACACTATTGCCTTCAAACGGAAATTGGCCAAAGCCCAGTTTGCTACGATTCGCTTCCCAATCACTGGCGTTATTCGCATATTTACCGAAAATACGACTGTGTTGATACAGCAAGGTAAAGAGATTAAAGCCATTGTTCAGAGTGGTGCCGTCACTGAGCGTCATGCCGTGAGCCTTAAGCGCCATTTGGATGTAAAACGCCATGCGATAACCGTTATGCACAGCATAAGTATTGCTGGCCCAAGGCGCAGTGTATCTGTCTTCACCAGCATCGAGCACCTTACAATTGGCGCCAAACACTACGCGTTTACCACTGGTGTCTGTTGTACCTGCGGCATCTGACATAAACACATAAAAGAGATCCTTGTGGTTCATGTGACCATCGGTCACTGTGCCTGTATTGCCGTCGCGCAGATAATGGGTTTTCCACTTCACCACATAGGGGAAGATATTGTTGGAGTTTTCCCCTGCGCGGCTGCCATAACCTGCCCAGTTATCATGATCACTTACCGCAGCATATTGCACATTGAGACGGTTAGTTTGCAGATTGTGGCCTAACTCATGGTTATCACCCCAACCCGTTGGGTCGATATTCCATGCTGCGTCCCAAGGATTACCGCTACAACCTCCACCGCACTGGGCATTTTGGTCATAATTCGCGTGTTGAATGATAGTGCGGGTATGCAGACTATTATCGATACAGTCGTCGCCAAACAGTCCTTTGCAGGCCGCTAGTACATCGGCAGGTAAGGATTCACTTAAGCTCTTGCCTTGGATCTTAAGTCCCGCAAGGGTGTAAACGCTGTTGATATGGTCATCGACAATACTTTTGAGTAGCGCGTTTACATCGGGTACATCCCCGCCGATGGCGTTTAAAAAGCGGTCGCGACGCAGATGCTGCTCGGCACCATCGGTACGCAAGTCTACATGGGGTAATTCGGTATTTTGGATGCGATCGTTAAAGGCTGCTATTTCTGCAGGGTTTGAAAAATCCATAATGGTCGGATGTTTAGCCAGATGCTCAGCGCTGACTTCGACATTTAACGCGCCGCCATCAGCATTCGAAGTATCACCACTGATATACAGATAAATCGGCCCGCCGTAGGGGGAAGAAAATTCGAGACTTTGTCCTTGAGCTAAGCGCAGGCGTTGCTGCGCCAACTCCAATGGACCGCGGTAGATTTTCTGCTCATAGGCACGGTTAGTATTGCGTCTGTGGTAGTTGAGTTTGATCTCCACATTCGCAGCGCTGCTATCGAGACGAGTCAGCTTAATGGTTTGTCCTGGCAGTGCATACCAGCCCGTGGTCGTCCATTGGCCTGCATAGGGCACGCTAATGGTTTTATGTTCTGTGACAGTCGCAGGATAAGCGTAGTGCGCATTGCTGCCCTTGCTGAGGTTAGCTCTGTCGGTAACATATTCACCTAAATCTGGCTGGGCTAAGTTACGGGTACGGGCATAGCTGACGGTCCAATCGGCAAACAGGGCCTGCTGCCACTGGGCGTATTCGCTGTAGGCTATGGGGTAGTCAATCTCGCTGCGATACTTATCGGCGAGCAGCAGTCCGGCCTTCATCAAGGGGAAGTCTGCTTTGGTAAACACATCGATAGCATGGTTATCTAAGGTTTCAGCATTGGCTCGATACCAATCGGCACCCGCCTTGAATGAGTCAACAAAGGCGGCAGCATTACAGCTCAAGTAATTACCGCCGCAGTCGTTGAGTACTGAGGTGTCGAAGCGGCCTTCGTTAAGCTTGCCGAGCAAATTATTCACCTTGGCCAGGGCGGTGTCTTCGACCAAAATATCGGTCACACTGAGGTTATTGGCATTGAGTTTTGACCAGTAATTGCCAGAGGTAGAAAGCCCCATCTCAAGATAAAGTGGCGACAGTATTGGGCTTTCATTACGCCAGTAGTTAGAGAGCAACAAGGGAATTCCTGCCGCTTTGGCGTTAGCGATCGCGGCTTTTATGCCTGCAAAACCGAGTGACTGACGGTCTATGTCACTAATGATAATCAGATCCGGTTTCAGTGTGTTGATACAGTTGCTTAACTCGCTGTAGTCACAGGTATTTGCTGTATTAATGCTATGGGCTGCGGGGTAGTTGTTTGTGAGCCAAGTGCGGATCCCTTCATTATGGGGAAAGTACCAACTGTCAGCCTTGCTCGGCATTTGGGCGGTCACTATGCTGAGGCCGTCGGTTTTATCGGCGCCTTTGGTCAGCCAGCCTAAAAGGTTTTTCAATAAAGTATCGGTTTGCGCCGAAGTGTTGACAGAAAATAGATTTCCTCCCATGGCCGCATATCTTTGCCCCTGTTGCTCGCCCGCCATCACTAACCCACGAACGGCGCTTGCCCCACTGCCATCGACATTTGATGGTAAGACAGTAAAAGTGTTCTCCGGCATAAAGCTCGAAAAGGTAATTGAGTCATGGGTTGGATGCCAAGAGATGCTGCTACCGACACCTTGATATAGCTGATTTATCTGGGCTTTACGTTTGATGTCGATATTAGCGAGTTCGGCGATGCTGAAATCAATTAACTCACTCGCACTGGCAAGCCTGTGGTCTTGGTGTTTAATGGCATTTTCGGCATTACTGATAAATGTCGGCGTGATAGTGCAATCGGCCGTCATGGCCGCAGTGGTGTAAGTCAGCACATTGAGCGTGCCACCACAGCCAGTAATGCCCTCAAGCGTAAAGCCGGTATCGGCAGTAACGCTAAAAATAGCGCTTTTGCCAGACTCCACTTTTTGGCTGCTTGGACTCAGTGCGCCACCTATTACCGATAGGCTGTTGGCGGTGTATTGTACCAGCGCGGGAGGTTGGACTGGCGGCTGAGTGGGTGGTGTTGTCGTGCCAGCATCTTCTGAGCCGCCACCGCATCCACTAAGCAGTATGGCAATGGAGGCATAAAGTAGTCTAATCCTCATGGGGAGTCCTTGAACTTGGTATATTTAACATTTGGTTGACATTGTATCTTGTTGCTCCTGTTTTCAATAGAATTAATTATATAATTTTATTGAAAATCATGATGTTATATTTGACGCTTGTCAAAAAACAGGCACAAAAAAACCGGCTTCTTGCCGGTTTTTTAATAGAGATATTAATTAATCTTACTGTTCACGTGCGATTGCGCGATAACCAATATCGGTACGGAAATACACATCATCCCAGTGGATTTCATCAACCAATTTATAGGCGGCTTTTTGCGCTTCGGTGACTGTGTTACCCAGTGCCGTCGCACACAATACGCGACCGCCGTTGGTAACGACGTGGCCGTTTTTCATCTCAGTGCCCGCATGGAAAACTTTACCGTCGTTATCGCCAAGGCTGAGACCGTCAATCACATCAAACTTGCGATACTCATCTGGGTAACCGCCAGCAGCCAATACCACACCCACGGCTGCGCGCTCGTCGTATTCTGCGGTCACTTTATCTAACTCGCCACGGGTGGCGGCTAAACAGAGTTCCACTAAGTCAGACTTTAACCGCATCATGATTGGCTGAGTTTCTGGATCGCCGAAGCGGCAGTTGTACTCGAGCACTTTGGCGCTGCCATCGGGCGATATCATCAAACCCGCATACAAAAAGCCAGTGTAGACATTGCCTTCTGCCGCCATACCATCAACCGTTGGGCGAATGACGTTCGCCACAGTCCAATCGTGTACCGCTTGAGTTACCACAGGTGCTGGCGAGTAAGCGCCCATGCCGCCAGTATTTGGGCCGTAATCGCCGTTATCACGGGCTTTATGGTCTTGGCTGGTGGCCATTGGCAGAATGTTTTTACCATCGACCATCACGATAAAGCTGGCTTCTTCGCCCTTGAGAAACTCTTCAATCACTACGCGCGAACCAGCTTCGCCAAACTTGTTACCGGCGAGCATGTCATCAATTGCGGCATCGGCTTCAGCTTGGTCTTGCGCGATAATCACGCCTTTACCTGCGGCTAAACCGTCGGCTTTGATAACCACTGGATAACCCGTTGTGGCCGTTAATTCACGCACGAAAGCTTTGGCATCGCTGATTTCAGTGCAGTTTTTATAACCCGCCGTTGGAATATTGTGGCGGGCTAAAAAGTCCTTAGTGAAGGCTTTTGAACCTTCGAGCTGAGCTGCCGCCTTAGTTGGGCCAAAAATCGGTAAACCTGCGGCGTTGAATGCATCAACTACGCCCATCACTAATGGCGCTTCTGGGCCGACTATGGTCAGTTCAATCTTATTGGTTTTCGCAAAATCGAGCAGAGCAGGGATGTCTGTGGCGCTGATCGCCAGATTTTCAACATTAGGTTCTAGGGCTGTGCCCGCATTGCCGGGTGCTACGTAAACGGTATCAACTTGAGCCGATTGAGCGGCTTTCCAAGCTAGGGCATGTTCGCGGCCGCCGCTACCAATGATCAACACTTTCATGGTTAAAACTCCCACACATCGCAAAGGAAAAGGCCCTAATCGCTAGGGCCAAGTTTGATTTAAGTTGTTATCAATGACGGAAGTGGCGCATGCCTGTCATCACCATGGCCATGCCGTGCTCGTCTGCTGCTGCGATGATTTCAGCATCGCGCATTGAGCCGCCCGGTTGGATGATGCAGCTAATGCCCGCAGCCGCTGCGGCATCAATACCGTCACGGAAGGGGAAGAAAGCATCGGATGCCATTACAGAGTTCACTACTTCTAAGCCTTCATCGGCGGCCTTGATGCCAGCGATTTTCGCGCTGTAAACGCGGCTCATTTGGCCAGCGCCGACACCGATAGTCATGCCGTCTTTGGCATAAACGATGGCGTTAGATTTAACGAATTTCGCCACTTTCCAGCAGAACATTAAGTCTTTCAGTTCGCTTGCCGTAGGTTGACGTTTAGAAACCACTTTGATGTCTTCTAAACCGACCATACCTTGATCGCGATCTTGCACCAGTAAGCCGCCGTTAACACGTTTGTAGTCTAAGGTTTGGGTCTTAGTATTCCACTGACCACATTCTAATAAACGTACGTTGGTCTTTTTCGCAACCACATCGCGCGCCGCTTGGCTGACGCTTGGGGCGATAATCACTTCAACGAATTGACGCTCAACGATCGCACTCGCCGTCGCAGCATCTAATTCGCCGTTGAAGGCGATAATGCCACCGAAGGCTGAGGTTGGGTCAGTTTGATAAGCGCGGTTATAGGCATCGAGTAAGTCTTTACCTAAGGCCACACCACAGGGGTTAGCGTGTTTAACGATAACGCAGGCGGGTTCCAAGAATTCTTTTACGCACTCAAGGGCGGCGTCAGTATCGGCAATGTTGTTGTAAGACAAGGCTTTGCCTTGCAACTGAATCGCGGTAGCCACAGAAGCTTCATCAATTTTAGTGTCAACATAGAAAGCCGCTGCTTGATGGCTGTTTTCGCCATAGCGTAAGTCTTGTTTCTTCACTAATTGGGTGTTGAACGTGCGTGGGAACTTAGAATCAGCAAAGCATTCGTCCGTGCTGTGTGCAGGAACCATAGTGCCGAAGTAGTTGGCGATCATGCCATCGTAACCCGCAGTGTGCTCAAAAGCCGCAATCGCTAAGTCGAAACGCGTCGCATGGGTCGTGCTGCCATTGTTAGCCGTCATTTCTGCAAGTACGCGATCGTAATCGGCCGCATTAACGACTATGGTAACGTCTTTGTGGTTTTTTGCCGCCGCGCGCACCATAGTTGGGCCGCCAATATCGATATTTTCGATAGCGTCTTCTAAGGTACAACCAGCTTTAGCCACAGTTTCAGCGAAGGGATAAAGGTTAACCGCAACCAGATCGATGGCATTGATATTGTTGTCGGCCATCACGCTTTCATCAAGACCGCGGCGCGCTAAAATGCCGCCGTGCACTTTAGGGTGCAGCGTCTTAACGCGACCGTCCATGATCTCAGGGTGTCCTGTGTAATCAGATACTTCGATAACAGGCACGCCGTTATCCGCTAACAAGCGAGCGGTGCCGCCAGTTGATAACAATTCTACACCTTGGGCGTGAAGTGCTTTGGCGAACTCGAGAATTCCGGTTTTATCTGAAACGCTTAACAGCGCGCGACGAATGGGTCTGGCATTATTTGCAGCAGTCATTTGGGTACAGGGTCCAGTTATTTTAGTTTCAAGGATCTTTCGGAAAACAGAACAGCCTTAACGCTGTACTGCTTTCCAAAAGTCCCTTGGTCCTATTTTTACTTTATTAGCTAACTTTTTATCCCTTCGTCACAGCGCGCGTATTCTAGCGTAAAACTCGATTTACGGGTGTTTTTTCTGCGTGATTTCACAATATTCATTTCAGAACAAAGCGGCATTGCCGTGTTGGCTTTCAGTAAAGTTAAAATTACCTCTTGACCTTGGAGTTGGCTCCAAGGTTTATACTTGCACTATTGAGTTGTATGCTGGAAATGATCCCTGAGTTGTGGGTTATTTCGCAAAGGATGAAGACATGTATCGTATTGGTGAATTGGCGGATTTATGTGAGGTGAAAGCCGACACGTTAAGATTCTACGAGAAGCACGGCCTACTCGCGCCGTCGAGCCGTACTGAGTCTGGCTATCGAGTATATACCGAGGCCGATGCTGCACGATTACGCTTTATTTTACGGGCGAAAGCTGTGGGTTTTACCCTCAATGAAATCAGTGAATTGCTGTCAATTGAACTCGATAAATCTAACCGAGTCTGTGCCGATGTAAAAGGCATGGTTGATTGTAAATTGGCTCAAGTACAGGCCAAAATTGCTGAGCTGAATCATTTTCAAGCGAGTTTACAAAGCTTGTCTGATGCTTGCTGTGGTGGGCCACGTAGCGCCGAACATTGTTCTATTTTAGAGGCGTTGGAATCCAGCACTGAGCGGGTACGCGTTGAGCATCGCTCTCATAATGTAAATCAGTACCAAGCGCACCAGAATCATCACGGCAAAGCCATTAATGAAGAGTCAGGGAATTAATTATGTTACTGAAGAATTTTATTGATCTGTTTTTAGACTCGGCGCCTTGGTTGTTACTGGGCCTGATTTTAGCTGGGTTATTAAAAGTATTCGTGCCAATGGCGTGGATGCAAAAGCAGCTCGGTGGTCACGGTTTTAAAACCGTAGTGAAAGCGGCGCTGCTTGGCGCACCTTTACCTTTGTGTTCTTGTGGCGTTATTCCCGCAGCAGTTGGGCTGCGCCGTTCTGGTGCATCTAAAGCGGCCACCACCTCCTTTTTAGTCTCAACCCCTGAAACGGGCGTCGATTCCATCGCGGTTTCTTATGTGTTACTCGGCCCCTTTATGGCGATCGTCAGACCGATTGCAGCGATTACCAGTGCGATAGTGGCTGGCTTACTCGTAGGGCGTGATGATGACGATGGCAAGCCTGCTGTTAAGTCCGCAGCGGTTGATGCCAAGCAAGAGGGGGAGGCGTCAGTGGCGTCTTGCTGTGCCTCAAAATCAGTGGCTCAGCCAGAGATGGTAAAAGCCGAAGCGGTTAAAAGCTGCTGCTCATCGACTACGCCTACGATAACGCCCGTAAAGTCTTCCTGCTGTGGTAATAACGGTGTTGATGCACCTGCAGCCGAGCCAAAGCCGAAGATCAAAATGACGCCTATGGCGGCGCCGAGCTTAATGGCAGGTTCTTCAAGTGTTATGGCTGTTGGCGGTCAAACCATGGGATCTGTTCAAACTATGGGTTCTGTGGTCAAGGTTAACGCTGCTAAAGCAGAAAGCGTGGGGTCATGTTGTGGCAGTCAAACCACAGAGCCTGAAAAAATAGTGGTGGTGAAAAAAGGCGCTTGCTGTGGTGGCAGTGCTAAGGATGCTGAGCAGGTTAGTGCTAACACTGCAGGCGATAGCTGCTGTGCGTCTACTCAAGATATGGCGACTGAATTTAAGTCGCAATCGGTACTCAGTCGTATCGGAATTGGCCTTAAATATGCGGCAACGGATTTAGTGCGTGATACTACGCTGTGGCTGCTGGTGGGCTTATTTTTCGCAGCTCTGGTACAAACCTATGTGCCGGCTGACTTTTTGGCTAAATGGGGCGATGGCATTTTAGCTATGCTAGTGATGGTGCTCGTTTCTGTGCCTATGTATATTTGCGCGACCGCATCGACACCGATTGCCGCTGGATTATTATTGGCGGGTGTGTCACCGGGTGCTGTACTCGTGTTTATGATGGCAGGTCCGGCAACCAATATCGCGACTTTAGGCATAGTGGCTAAAGAGCTAGGTAAACGTGCGCTGTGGGGCTACCTTGGCGGTGTGATTGGCGTGGCCTTAGTGGCCGGTATGTTGGTCAATTATCTGGTTAATACCTTTGGTTTTGTGGTGATGCCACAAATTGGTGAAGAGCACCAAATGTTACCTCAATGGTTAGTGGCAACCTCTGGCATAGTGCTGGCGTTACTCATGGCAAAAGTGGTTTTTGAGAAGATCCCAAGAAGCTGGGTTCGCCGCAACGATTGTTGTTCTTAGTCGATTCATATTCCGCTAAGCAGTATCAAACACATAAACATCCCAGTGTTGTTGCTAACACTGGGATTTTTTATGGGATTGATTTGCAAACCTATCAGTATTTGTTTGCTTTTTTAACGTCGATAAACGTAGGCTGCCTGTCTGCTTCAGCCTTGTGAATCAATTAGGATGTGAAGGAGCTTATCTCCGCCAAGGTTAAGTTGCGCCATTTCCCTACATCGATATCTAAGGCCACTGCGCCAATTTGCGCCCTGTGTAGGGTAACCACTTTATTGCCCACGGCGGCAAACATCCTTTTGACTTGATGAAACTTGCCTTCGGTGAGCGTGAGTAGCACGGTTTTTTCATCCACTTGCTGCAGTGTTGCTGGCAGAGTGAGGGCGGTTTCGCCCTGTAGATTTAGCCCTGCGGCAAACTTTGCGGCTATGGCTGCAGTCGCTTCGCTGTCGAGTGGATCTCGCAGTTGGACACGATAGATTTTTTCGCACTGATATTGAGGCGAGATAATATTAAACGACCAGCGGCCATCGTCAGTCAGTAGCACTAAGCCTGTGGTATCAGCATCTAGGCGGCCAACGATGTGCAGGTCAAATGCGCGATCGATATTGAGCAGATGAAATAGCGAAGGGTAGGCTCCATCCACATTTGAGCACAAGGTATTAGCAGGTTTGTGCAACATGATATAGCGAGATGGGCGTGGCGCTAGCGGCTTTCCATTAAGGCTGACAGTATTATTTTCATGCACTTGCATCGCGCAGTCTGTCGCGATAGCGCCATTGACTGTGATTGAGTCGCTAAGAATGGCGACTCTTGCGGCTTTGCGATCAAGATCTGTGCTTTTACAGAGGAATTTGTCGAGGCGCATAGTGAAATCTCAGGAAAAACAGTCAGCACAGGTGTTTAAGTAAGCTGCATTATCGCGACTTAGGGAGGATAAGCAACTGCCCTGTCTGAATGTTAAAACTAAGCGTACTGATTTTTAACGTTATGACCTTTGTGGATCATCTTGCTGTTCGTTTTGTGTTGATTTGACCGCAGATGTTTTCTATTTGAGCCACTCGATGAGCATGTCGTTTACTAAGTGGCTGCTTATTGAGTCGCAGTGCAATGTATTTTATGGGACTTGTTAAGGCGAGGAAAAACTTGGCTTAGTATTAATAAGTAATTGAGCAAAAATGTAAATACTGCTCAGAATACAGCATATTCCTAAATACATGAGTAAGCCGAACTCCGTTTGGCCAAAACTGCTGGCCACTAATGGGCCTATCACTGACCCCACCGAATAGCTCAGCAGCATCACTTGAGTCGCTGAAACAATTTGGCTAGCAGGCAAGTCGTCACAAGCTAAGCTGATTGCAATCGGGTAAAGGGCAAAAGCGCTTGCGCCAAGCAATAGAAATCCAATAATCAGCGTCATATTTGAATGCTGAGTGAGCAGCAATAATGCTGCGACACCCAGTAGGCAAAAGCTTACTATCAAGCCACTTTTATTAACTCGAGGAGATAAATAACTGACTAAAGGTTGTACTAGCATGCCACCCACTATGATGAGGGCCATAAATTGTCCTGTTTGCTGATCAAGCCCCATATCCAGTGCCACATAGATGGGAAGTAAACCATAGATAGGGCCAAGCAATAATCCAGAGACTAAACATCCCATAATGGCAGGCTGACTTAGGTTTTTTAGCGCAGACAATGACATTGATTGTTGTTCGCTTACCTGAGGTTGACCGCGTTTTACCAGTAGCGCGGGTAAACTTGCCGCGGCTAATAATCCCATGATCACTAGGTAAGGTAGATTGCCCTTTGTACCTAAATAATCAATGGCTAATTGTCCTAAGGCAGTGCCTCCATAAAGCGCTGTCATATAAAGTCCAAGCCGCTTAGCGCGTTGCTTTTGGGTATCGGCCATTAATAGCCATGATTCAACCACCACAAAAATCCCTGCAACCGCAAATCCCGCTATAAGTCGAGAGGCTAACCAGACTCCACTTTTGGGGATTAATATCATAGCGACAACGCTGCAAAGAAGGATATTCAAAAAAAGGATAAAGGCTTTACTGTGGCCGATACGGGCAACAACAGGAGCAATACAAGGCGCCCCCAGTAATAAACCTAAATAAAAAATACTGGCCAGTAATGGAGCAAGTGAGGTGCTGAGTTCGAAAAAAGTGAGCGACAGTGGGATTAAGCTCATTAAGTAGCCTGATGCCAAAGCAAACAAACTTAACCCTGCTACGGGGACGAAAAGGCTGGGCTTTTGAGCCGACTGAGTTAAGGCAATTTTTTCCACGGGCGGTTCCGAAAACAGACAAATAATATACAGCTGGCGGGGTTGCGGTCGCGACTTTAGGCTGGATCGCTGACAGGGTAAAGTGAGTTAGATTGACTGTGGTGGTGAATAATATTTGTGTTTACGATTCATGTAGATATTGGGTTTTCTATGTTGCTTTGTTGCAATACGTTTGTGTTGTTCGCTTGCTGTTCACTGCGTCGCAGTTTTAGTGCACATTCAACGATACCTAGATTCGATTTAGCGCTACACACATTCAATTTTGTGCCAAATTTGGGGAATAATACCTAATCCTACCAATGATCAGAAGGTATGATTAATTAGTTGATTATCACCTTGGTAGAAAGTGTGGCGTGATCTATGTCTCAGTTTTAAACATTAATTAAATTACAACGTGGGCAAGGTTTTGTTCGATCTTTGTCCGTTTGAAATTTTAAAACAAAGGTGTCGATCAGAATTTGGTGATTATTGTCGCTAATCGGCCGTTTGTGCGTGCTAGCTCAGCAATAAATGTTGTTGCCAAGTGATAAAATTACAAAATAAACCGCTTTGCCAAGTGTGATCTATGCCCTAAATTTGCGTCAAAATAAAATGGTATTAAGGTTGTAACCATGTCTTTAACAGATTCAAGTACTGCTCCACCTAATAAAGCTCCCGTCAGCGAGGGGCTCGATAAGAAAAAAATGCTGATCCTAGTGGCTGATATTGTGCTGTTATTTGCACTTTATTACGGTTTACCTTTCGAACAAGGGGTGAATACTGGGCTGGCCATTTTGTTCTTTGCCGCGATTCTTTGGCTGACCGAAGCGATTCACATCAGTATCACTGCGATTCTCGTTCCTATACTCGCCGTATTCTTTGGGGTGTTTGAAACCAAGGAGGCAATGAGTAACTTTGCCAATCCCATCATTTACTTATTCTTTGGTGGTTTCGTATTGGCTGCGGCCTTGCATCATCAAAAGATTGATACCCTCATAGCGCAAAAGCTGCTGCTAGCCTCTAAGGGTAAACTCAGTATTGCCTGTTTGATGCTGTTTGGAGTAACTGCGCTGCTATCGATGTGGATCAGCAATACCGCGACCACGGCGATGATGTTGCCATTGGCACTCGGGATTTTGCAGCAGCTCGACCGCGAAAAATACCACAGCACCTATGTATTCTTACTGCTCGGTATTGCCTATTCGGCCAACATAGGCGGTATCGGTACTTTAGTGGGGAGCCCACCGAATGCGATTGCTGCGGCTCAAGTGGGCTTAAGTTTTAGTGATTGGCTGAAGTTTGGTATTCCAACCGTTATCCTCATGCTACCTATGATGTTGATTGCCTTGTATTGGTATTTTAAGCCTGATCTTTCTGCCAAATTCGATGTGAATGTTGAAGCTCAGAAGCTGACATTTCAGGGGAAATTTACTCTGCTTATCTTCCTGACTACCGTATGTTGCTGGATTTTCAGTGTACCGTTAGCTAAGGCATTAGGTGGCATCACTCAGTTTGATACCATAGTCGCCTTAGGTGCCGTCGTTTTACTCTCGGGCTTAGGTTTGGTCGGCTGGAAGAAAATTGAATCGACCACAGATTGGGGTGTACTCATATTGTTTGGTGGTGGTTTAACACTGAGCGCAGTACTAAAAACCACTGGCACCAGCGTATTTTTAGCTCACTGGATGACAGATATTTTCGGTAGCACTCACATGTCGTTGTTCGTCTTTGCTGTGATTGCTTTTGTGGTGATGTTGACTGAATTTGCCAGTAACACCGCCAGCGCTGCACTATTAGTGCCTGTATTTGCTGCGATTGCTGAGGCATTAGGCATATCGCCTGTGATGTTATCTGTGCTGATTGGTATTGCAGCTTCTTGCGCCTTTATGCTGCCGGTGGCGACACCGCCCAATGCTATTGTTTATGGTTCTGGCCATATCAAGCAATCGGAAATGGTGCGAGTGGGTATGATCATCAACTTTATCAGTATGATAGTCTTGGGTATTATCGCCCATACCTTCTGGGATATTTAACACTGATATAGTTCATGGAAACTTTGTGTTTTAACGTTGCCGCTAGAATAGTATTCGCCTTATGAAGAGCATAGGGCGGATACGCATTTTGTTTTTAGCAGAGTCGTTGTACCGAGTTTTTGGGCTTAGTGTTTCGAAGCTTACTCTATGCTTATGTTTTGCACTTAATTTGAGGTTAAGTTGCGACTAAAAGTATTTGCGCTATAAATTGCTTGATGTTGATAACGTAGATAAAAGATTTCTTTTACGTTGATGATATCAATCTGTTCAATATCATTTTTATATAATACGGGAGTGGTATCGCCTTCAGTGACAGTAACTGCTTGTAAAATAATAGGCTTATCTGTTGTGGCAAAAAACACTTCTGCTTGCTGTAAATTCTCGGAAAGATAAACATAAGCTGTCTGCGGCTCGGCAGAATTATGATCACTGCGAGTAAAGGCTATCCCTTGCTCGAATGGGCGAATGCATTGCTGAGTTTCATCGTTCCAAGTCCCTCCCTTGTCGAGACAAGTATCAATTGTGAGATGTTGTTGTAAACCCCATCCTGTCACCACTAGCAAGAGCACTGCACCCAGTAAGAACATTGCTTTTTTCAATTTTCGTTACCTTTACAAATTAGCTCGGCTGAGCGGTTGTATCTTAGCTCAATCCTATTATTTATAGGCATTTAACCATTGGTTTAACGCTGAGGAGGGCAAAGCTCCGGCTTGCTGTGCGAGTATGTGGCCTTGTTTAAAAATCATTAAGGTTGGAATAGATCGAATATTAAATTGAGCCGCGAGGGCTTGTTGTTCTTCAGTATTGATTTTACCGAAGCGAAATTGAGGCTCCCATGTCTTAGCTGCTGCAGAAAATATGGGCGCAAAACTTTTACAGGGCCCACACCAGCTGGCCCAAAAGTCAACGACTAGGGGAAGCTCTGATTTATTAGCATGGTTGGCAAAGTTTGCGCTATTGAGTTCAATTGGCGCAGCCGTAAAGACACTGAGCTTACATTTACCGCAAGTGGGTTGTTGGTTTAAACGCTCATCGGGAACGCGGTTTAACGTATCGCAATGGGGGCAGGCAATAATCATGGCAAAGCTCCAAAATAAAACGTTTATACGACTTATATATTGGGCTAACCGACAGTAATTTAAAGGGCGAGTGATGATGTTATCGCCCATGATGACCTTATTATTAAGGATTAAGCAGTGAACCGAGCCGCAGAAATGTTTAGATTGCGCCGACAAGCCCGCTCGTCGGTGATAAAATCCTGCGCAAAGTTGAATATCACGCCCTAAGTGCGAACAAGAAAAGAGAATGAAGATATGACTGAATTAGAAGTAATCGATCTGCAAGTGGGCGAAGGAAAAGAAGCGGTAAAAGGTGCACTGATCACTACCCAATATCGTGGATTTTTGCAGGATGGTACCCAATTCGATTCATCCTATGATCGTGGTCAGGCGTTTCAATGTGTAATTGGTACTGGCCGTGTGATTAAAGGCTGGGATCAAGGTATTATGGGGATGAAAGTGGGTGGCAAACGTAAGTTGTTAGTCCCAGCTCACTTAGCCTATGGCGAGCGTCAAGTGGGGGCACATATCAAACCAAATTCTGATCTCACCTTTGAGATCGAATTGCTCGAAGTGCTGACTCGCGACTAAGCGTGACAGGACTGCGAGAGTCTGTGTAAGCTCAATTGAGCCAATATGATTCTGGCTCATTTTGCACTCTTCGCTATGTTGCTTCGGCATTGGGTGATTTACACTGGACTCAATTTTCCCACTTAATGGAAAGAGATTTGTCGTGGCTTCGGATACTGCAGCAGAGTTAATTGCGCAACTTCAGGCTGAGATCGCTCAGCTAAAAAGTGAAAACGCTCATTTAGCGGCGTTGAATTATCGTGCCGAAGAAAAACTCTTTGCGGCCCTCGATGGTAATGGTTTATGTCTATGGGAACAGCATATTCCAAGCGGAAATTTAACCATATTTAACATGCGCTGGGGTGAAATGCTCGGGTTTAGTCCTGAAGAGTTTGCTGCCCATGTTGATATCTGGAAAAGTAAATTACACCCCGAAGATAAAGAATGGGTGATAAAAGCCTTTGAAGATCATGTGAATGGTCAAGCCGATTACTATCAAGCAGTTCACAGAATGCTACACAAAGATGGCAGCATAACTTGGGTGTCCGATCGTGGGCGTATTGTCGAGCGCTTAGCTGATGGAACACCACTGCGAATGATGGGCAGCCATATCGATATTACTCAAGAAAAGCGCTACGAAATAGATTTAGCCCGTTTAGCCCACAGTGATCCACTCACCAACTTAATGAATCGCCAAGCTATTGCCAAAGTATTCGATGAATCTTCGCAACCAGATATTCGCGGTGCGTTATTTTTTATCGACCTTGATGGTTTTAAAGCGTTAAATGACCGTCACGGCCATAAGTTTGGTGACAGCCTGTTGATGCACGTTGCGCATACTTTGGTATCTCACGCAGGTGAATTCGCGCAGATCGCACGGTTAGGTGGCGACGAGTTTGTGATATTACTGCCGTCATTTGATCATGAATCTTTAGGGGCACTCGCACAATCATTGCTCGATGTTTATCGAGATAAATTCCTGCTAGAAGGTTGTGAAGTGGAGGTAGGCCTGAGTATCGGTATTGATATATTTGACTCTGGTGATAGTTTTGCCGAGAGTTGTGATCGCGCGGATGCCGCCATGTATCGCGTGAAACACCAAGGAAAGCATGGATATTGTTTTTATCAGTCGTCGGAATAATGATCCAAGCCTGCAGATCTTAGTAATACTTCATTTAGATTTGATTACAGTGCCTTATTAGAACAAAAAACCACCTTTAATGGTGGTTTTTTGTTTTTAGCTTTTTAAGCTTAGTGTCATCAGCTTATGGAGTTACAAAATTAAATGGTTGATGGCAACTGACACAATAGTTTTCAGATTTTTTGTGTACATGGTGGCACTTACTGCAATCAGTTTCGGTGTCGAAGTGGCGATTTTTATGGGGATTGATTGGTTTTACATCCGCCGTTTTTTCCGCTAATTTCTTAGTGTTGTGGCATTGTACACACTTGAGCATAGGGACTGCTTGTCGTTCTTCTGCACCATGGCAGCTTGCACATTTAAGGCCTTTCGCCATATGAGTTTGATCGAGTAAAGTACTCTCTTTAGCGAACGCGCTGCCAGCGAAAATACCCAAAATAATAGCCAATATAATTGTTAAGTTTTTCATTGTTTGATCCCATTATTCATTTCACAGGATGCCAAAATGTGAGGCATCCATTATTGATGACTATGTGTTCTATAGTTTTGCTACATATTTGCCAGCTAAATAGCCGAAGGTGTAGCAGCGACCTAAAGACAAGCCAAATACCGTTAATGGGTAGTCAACGCCACCATAGAAACCTGCGCCTAGGTTACCAACAATGAATAAACCTGGAATTTCCTTACCATCGGCATCAAGTACTTGGTGGTTGTCGTTAACGAGAATTCCTGAACATAAAGTAGAAATACGCATACGACGGTGAATACCGTAAAACGGTGGTTTGAGTACTGGTACCATTTTGCTTTTAGGTTTACCGAAGTCCTCATCTTTACCTTTTTTGCACAGCTCGTTATAACGGCTAACGCTGGCAACAAAGGTTTTTGGATCGCACTCTAACTTCACAGCCAATTCTTCTAATGTGTTAGCTGAATGGGTGTTGATCAAAGAGGGAAATACTCCTGTTTTCTCACCAGGAACTTCAGGCATGTAAACTTTAAGCTCTTCAGGAGAATAGAGGTGGCCAGGCCAATCCTTCGCTTGCGTCATATAGTCAGAATCAAATACTTGTGAGTAATGCCCCGCATTCTGCTCATCTTTCAAGTAGTTATTCATTAGAGACATCTCAACCTTCTCATTCACAAAGCGCTCACCTTTACGGTTTACCGCTAAGAATGGCATGTCACACATGGATGCCGGGCCGGCATCGAAGTCGTGCAACATTTTGGTATGTCCAACAGGTTCAATAACGCCGCCAGCCCAATAGGCCATAGCAAAACCGTCACCGGTACGATCCATTTGTTTACGTTCAAAGTTTTTCAGTTCGGGGATGAAGAAGTCACACATGGCTTTGTTATTTTGATAGTCGCCAGAGGACAGAATGACACCTTTCTTCGCCATGTATTTGTGGTACTTACCATCACGAGTTTGAGCAATGACGCCGATGACTTTTCCTGACTCATCCTGGATTAATTGTTGTGCAGGAGTATTAAAGAAAAACTTAACGCCTGCTTTTTCTGCTGTTTTAGCTAATGCGCGCATAGCATCACCCGTGGTGTAGGGTTTAGGGCCGCAGAAAGAAGTGATAAAATTTAAACGGTCATCAGTATCAGCAATTCCGCGAATACCGTGCTGCACTTTGGTACCTTGGTCAACAATCTGGCCGCCACCTTGTTTCACTCTATCGATAACCCAAGTGACAGCTTCACCTGAATTGTAAGCCCATTGCTTAAGAAGACCGGGATGTGAACGGTGCGCGTTATCCGCCATTAAACGGCTAACTAAAGCTTCAATTGCTGATTTATCACTGTTTTTCAGGTCAATTCCTGAACCAGTGTTTCCTTGAGAGACAGGGATAGCTTGCTTTTGTAAACACGCAACGGTTGCACCACTTTCTCTGGCTGATAGTGCCGCAGGCACACCAGAAGCTCCTGCACCGACGACAACAACATCAAAGGTTTGGGTTGTTGCAATATCTTTATCAGCAATAGGTTTTGGCTTAGGTAGAAAATTGAGCGTTGCGCCGCCAATTTCGCCATATTCAGTGCCAACTTGAAGTGGTGCCGCACTCGCTGAAGCAATACCAAGACTTGCAAAGGCTAAGCCACCACTTCCCACTGCAGCTCGAGTTAGGAAACTTCTTCGAGATATACCATTTTGCAGGACGCTAGCAGTGTATTGATCGATTTCTTTCGGTTTCTGTGAATGCTCTTTACTCATTTTGATACTCCTTGGGTCCTCATTGCTAAGGTCGATATGACATCGTTAGCAACGACAATGGATCTGGCCATAACCGCATGTGATTTGTTTGCTTTAAAAACTAGAAGTGCAGTTGTGTGAAAGTGATTAAATTCTCATTCATTAACAACATACGTTTAAATGTATGACATATGACAATAAACCAAAAGAGGTATTAATTACATCTTTGCAGTGCTTCACAAAATGCTGGAGTTTTGAGCTGTTAATATGATTATTCTTTTTGAAACAAGCTAATGTAGGACTTTCTTTATTAAATAATGCAGTGAATTTTTTGAGGAAGATGTATTTCTTAAATACAGTGATCAAAATAAAATATGTGTTGTTAAGCTATTTCACTACATATATTTAGTGTTCTAGGTTTACGGGAGTTAATTGTGGTAACGAGGCGTTAGAGTCATCGTTATTTACGCATCCGCTAAATAAGACACATGAAATAGCCATGGCTGGAATAATTAAGAAATTATTTTTTCCATTTTTGATCTCAATAATTAAGTCAACGCATTCACCGCAACATTTAAATGGATTGAGCATTTTGCAGTGTAAAAACCGGGTGTATCCAACAAGGCTGATACACCCATATAAGTTTTGGTGCAGGGGAGTTGTATTTGTGACTATTTACCTAAAATAAATTTATAAGTGACATATAAACGCAGATCGTCAAGATCTTCAGCTTGATCAAAATCGACCATGGCATAACGCGCCTTAAGACCTAGGCCCGATAACATGCCTGAAAATTTATAGGCGATTGAAAAGTTTGTTTCATTAAAATCTGACGCAGTCCCCTCTGGCACATCGTACTGCCCATAAAAGGCATAGGCTTCTAATCCACTCGCCCCTAATTTTTCAAAGTCATAGGCCAGCTTTAACGCGTTGACCTCTTCATTCGCCCGTGCAGATTGATATACCTGTTGAATGACCACTTTTTCATCGCCCCATGGGGTCAGCACTGTGTCATCCCCAGTTTTGGCGTACATATAAGTGAGATCTGCCCCCGCCAATTTGGCGCCAAGATGGAAGCCATATTGATAGGTATCGAGTGGGCCGCCGGTTTCATCACCTATTGCCTGTTGAGTTAAATAGGAAGGTGTTAAGTACAAATTCGTTGGACCAACATCAGCGGCTAATTTCACTTTGGCATAGGTTTGATTGAAAACATCTTCCATGCTGTAGTGCCAAAGATGGGCTTCAGTTTGGACTGTTTTAAAGGGCAATTGATATTTAGCACCTAGGGCATAAACTGGGTTATCGGCAACATCTGCCACAATACCCGCTCTTGCTAATTCGCTTTGTACCGCCTCTTTTACGGATACGAAGCTATTGTCAGACCACCCCATGGAATCTGTAATATAGAGTGCTGATAACGTTAGATTGTCAACACTCTTATTTTCTGCTGAAAAGCCGCGAAAAGTTCGTGGGATCGCACGAATGTCATGGGGATTCATCATTGGTGTGCGCAGTTCTTGTGCACCTAATTTGAATTGAGTATCCCACCAATTACCTTGGACAAAATACTCCTGTAAACGGTTGGCGTTGTCATGGTCGCCTGCGGCATCGCGCGCAACTAGACCGTAGACATCATCTGAATCATTGGTCCAAATGGGATTTGCAGATGCGAAGCTGGTCCCAAAACTGAGGCCATTCACTTTTGCGGTATTGTAATAAAACAGTCCGCCAAATGACGTATCGTGTTTAGTGTTCGTCGTATTATCAAAGTCACGGGTAAAATCGAATAAGCGTAATTCCCCTTTTAACGTACCTTGGCTAAACATTTGATCAATGCTGGTATCTGCTGTAGCTGGAATCGCTAGCGTAGATAGCACAAGCAAAGATAAATAAGATTTTTTCATCCTCATCTTCCCTATTATTAGTAAGCCCTGATCAGAATTGTCTGAGCTAGTTAAAGAAATTATGTTTAACATTCTTAGGTTAAATGTATGACGTATGACTAATGTCGACAACGAAGTTAGGATGAATATGAGAAACTAGTTACGAAATTCGCACAGATGTTACTTGGATCAACAAAGATGAATGTTTTTTAATCACTAATGTAGGAAAGATGAGAGTACTTTTTCTGCGTTAATGCGGTTTTATGCTAGTATGGCGACACTAAGCATATTTGGGATAATCAAGTGCATATCTTCAAGCCAATTAAGCAGATAAGAGCATCGAGTGAAGTCGGGCAGCAACTGAAAAATGCTATTTTAGATGGCGAATATAAGGCTGGCGATAAATTACCCTCTGAGCGCGAATTAATAGAATTATTTCAAGTTAGCCGTACTGTGGTGAGAGAGGCGATCAAAAGCCTCGAAGCGGGTGGATTAGTGGAGATTCGCCAAGGTGCAACAGGTGGCGCATTTGTTAAGCACTTAACCTTTGAACGTTTAAGTGATGCTTGCCAAGATTTATTTCTAATGGGGAAACTTTCCCTTCCTGAACTGTGTCAAGCACGCATGCTGATTGAGCCGCAAGTGGCTAGAATGGCTGCTAAAAATTGCACTCCAGAGCAAGCTAAAGCTTTGCAAGAGGCGAATAGTCATGAAAGTGACTCATTGGCTTATCCCGAAACTGTCATATTGCGATCTCAAGTACATTATTTGCTTGCTGAAATTTCTGGAAATCGCTTTTTAGAAGCGATCGTAAAATCCTTGTTGGTTTTATTAAGTAATCAAACGACTAAGTTTCAACCACCGACTGATGAAATTCATCCTTTAGGCTTGCATGACGTCATTGTCGAAGCGGTTATCGCAAAAGATGGGGCGAAAGCTGAGGCCGAAATGTTTGCACACCTTGAGGATTTTAATCGGCGCCTAATAGAAATTGAGCGTAAATATATGGATAAACGCGCTTAAGGCAAAGAGTTGCAACCCCAAAGTTCAACCGCGGCTGTTTGTTTGTTGGGTAAGCCAATCCAATGACTCATGGCTTGGCATTGCACTTTTCCTGAGATTTGAGTGAAGCAAAGTTCAAAATCCCCTGCTTCGGGCGTGCGACCTAAGCGCAACACAGGCAAAATGGGCAGCTTGGGCTGATAATGCCAGCTGCCATTTTTAAGATAAGCATCATCTGGGATTTCCATTCCAGCACCCGCACCTTTCACTCTTGCTTCGACCAACACTAATCCTTGTGGCATGACGTTATAGTCTTCCTCCCAGCGAATTTTTTCTATGCTGTGGTTCCATGCCAAGGTGAAGTTGTCTGTGGGCACTTGGGCCCACAGCGTGCCCGCTAGGCCTAAACACAGGCCTAGCATCTGTTTACCTTCAAAGACTGATTAACGACCAATAATCTCAAGAGCTTATCCTTGCTCTGCGAGACGTTTGAGTTTGCGTGCTCGCCAGCTGTGTTGCACGATAAATAGCAGCGCGAGCCCAAAGCCAATTTCATCACTCAACGGCGTAGCAAGAATTAAGCTAGCACCTGCAAGGAAGCCGATAACGCGTTCCCACCAGTAGAGTTTTTGTAATAGATATCCGGTAAAGATGACGCCCCAAATACCAATACCCACAGTCGCTTTTAGCAAGACAAACCCAGTGGCTAACCAGCTATCACCTTGAAGCATCAAAGCGGGATCGTAAACCGCCATAAAGGGGATCACAAAACCTGCAATGGCGATACGGATTGCCCAAAGGCTGATCTTAAGGCCTGATTCCTTAGCGATTGGCGCCGCGGCAAAACAGGCTAAGGCAACGGGAGGCGTGAGATCGGCCATGATGCCGAAATAAAATACAAACATATGCGACACAATCAGTGGCACACCGAGATCGAGTAATGCGGGAGCGGCAATCGAGCTAGTAATAATGTAGTTAGGGATCGTGGGGATCCCCATGCCGAGCACTAGGCAAGTGACCATAGTTAACACGAGTGATAAGAACAAGTTATCTTGGCCAACGGCAAGAATATAGCTCGCGAAGGTCGAGGCAATTCCTGTCAGTGACACTATGCCGATAATCACACCGACTAAAGCGCAGGCGATACCCACAGGCACGGCATGACGGGCGCCTTCTACCAGTGCATGCAAGCAGATGGTGAGAGTATCTATGCCGCCTTTAATAAACCAACAAATGGCGACTAATAAGGCGATAACCCCAAATACGACCCCGATCCCGAGTTGGAAGAAGCCAGCGCATAGGATGCCAAGGGCAATCCAAAAGGCAATCCGCATCGCCATTGAGGAAAGCCGCAGTACTATGGCTGAGCCTAAAATTACTATCGATGTGAGGGCGAGTCCTACCATGCCTGAGAACAGCGGCGTTCTACCCGAAAACAGCAAGTAGACTAAAATAAACAAAGGGATAAGGAGATACCAACGCTCTTTAATTGCCGCCCATGGATTCGGGCACTGATCTTTAGGCAGGCCACAGAGATTGGCGCGTTTGGCTTCTAAATGCACCATCCAAAATACGGAGCAGAAATAAAGTAGCGCAGGGATCAATGCCGCTTTGGCTATCTCGATAAAGGGGACGTTAATGGTTTCGGCCATGATAAAGGCCACCGCGCCCATGATCGGCGGCATGATTTGGCTGCCCATACTCGATGTTGCCTCTACCCCGCCGGCGAAGGCAGGGCGATAACCGAATCGTTTCATGAGTGGAATGGTAAATTGGCCCGTTGTGACCACGTTGGCAACACCTGATCCTGTAATCGTCCCCATCAATGCCGATGACACTACTGCAACTTTTGCAGGACCGCCGAGCTTGTGGCCAAATAATCCCATGGCAAAGTCGGTAAATAAACGGATCATTCCGGCTTGTTCTAAAAAGGAGCCGAAGAGAATAAACAGGAATATATACGTCGCCGATACATAGGTTGGTGTGCCGTATAGCCCTTCGGTACCGAAGGCTAATTGATTGATGATCTGATCGAATCCATAGCCGCGGTGCATTAAGTCACCGGGTAAATACTGGCCAAATAAGCCATACATCAAAAAGATGCTACAGATGATAGGTAGCGCCCAGCCCATGACTCGGCGCGCTGCTTCAAACACTAATACGATCAAAGTGATACCTATCACTATATCCGCATCGGTCAGATCGCCTGAACGTTGAATTAAGTCGGCTTCGAAATACCACTGATAAGCCGCTGTGGCCATACCAGCTAGACCGAGTAGCCAAGCGAGTGGCTGCCAAGGCTGAGATTTTCCTCTAGCGGGATAACTTAAAAAAACCACTAACAGTAAAAAGCCCACATGGGTGGCACGCAGTACTTGAGTCGAGACGGGATGAAAAGCGGCAGTGATGATTTGAAAAATAGAAAAAATTAAGGCTGTATAAAATAGAGCCTTGGGCCAATCGCCAGTATTGGCGCTGAGACCTTGTTGGGGATCACTCATATTATGCCTCACAGCATTAGACTACAGAGATGATATAAACGAGATGCCGTTATTCAACGGCATCTCAATTGCTTAGTTTGGAATAGGATGCACAGATATCAGTAAAACTTAGAGTGCACCAACTTCTTTGTAATAACGTTCTGCACCTGGATGCAGTGGTATTGGCAGATTTTTCGTCGCTTTATCTACGCTGATGGTCTTCGCGGCGGAGTGCGCGTTACCGAGTCGGTCTAAGTGCTCGAACATGAGTTTTGTCATCTGATAGGCTAAATCATCCGATACACCGCTTTGAGTCACCAGTAAATTTTGAATGGCGACGGTAGAAACGTCGGTGGTTTGGCCTTCATAGGTCGATGCTGGGATCACGCCATGTTGATAGGCGGGATTGTTAATCTTAGCGATCACATCTTCTGGAATTTCAACAAAGTTGATTGCCATAGTCGCAGCTAAGTCACGGATAGCTGCCATGCCGAGACCGGAAGATTGTAAAGTGGCGTCTAATTGACGATTTTTGATTAGCTCAACGGATTCGGCATAGGGTAAAAACTCGACTTTCCCCATGTCTTCATAACTTAATCCCGCAGCCTTGAAAATCGATCTGGCATTGAGTTCTGTCCCTGATTTAGGGGCACCCACTGAGATACGTTTTCCCTTTAAATCAGCCAAGGTTTTAATGCCAGACTCTTTATTGGCGACGATTTGAATGTAGTTAGGATAAGCCGAGGCAAGTACTCGGATTTTATCCAGCGGCGTTTTAAAGCCTGCATCAATATCACCTTGATATGCTGCTGCGACTGAATCACCTAAAGCGAATGCTAATTCACCACGACCCGCTTGCAATAAATTGAGGTTTTCTACCGAGGCTTTAGTTGCTTGAACTGAGGTTTTAGAACCTTCGATTCCTGTGCCGTAGAGTTGCGACAGCGCAACGCCAATAGGGTAATACACACCACTGGTGCCGCCTGTGAGAATGTTGATAAAGGCGGGGGCAGCAGCCATAGCGGCAGCACTGAGTGTGAGGGTCACTGCTGCGCCGACGGCGACAAAACGTTTTTTGATTTTCATTATGAAATATCCTTATTTTTTATAGCGTTATGTAGGGTCTTTCGAGCGGTAAATACCGTAATCAGCTCAATATAACTACATAAAACCTGAAAAAGGTCAATTAGGCTATAGTCGATAGCTGCTACTTTTGTATCACAAAACTGAGTTCTGGGACTGTTTTGAGCAAGGTTGTATTGTGAGGTAAAACTTGGTTGGTTCAATGAAGCGGGCAATAAAAAGGGCTAACCTAAGTTAACCCTATTTGTGTTATTAGAGGACAAACCTCCTAATAACAAGACACTATTTAGTGTTATCTAAGAAACCTTTAGTTGCGTTTTTCGCATGTTTTGCTGCTCTTTTCTCTTTAGGAGACATCAGCGGTTGTTTCTTCGATTCTTTACGGTTTTTTTGCTCTTTACTCATATAAAACTCCATGTACTCTTTGGTTATTCATCAGGCTAATCATGTAAGCCGTACTTAATTGAACCTATTCCATGACGTCCTGATTGAAGCGAAATTTTTATCTCGAATTACAACATTTTAAATTACAAATATCTAAAATCATTGATAATTATCTGTGAATTTATTTGCCTCAATGAGCGATTACAGCAAAATAATCTTATCACCGAATTCCGTACCATGATCCATCTATCACTTAGAATAATTAATGCTAATGCTAGCGTTAACCTGTATAAGAAATATGCGAACAAGGACACAGTACCTCTATTTTCGTCATTGTTTGTGGTTTTAGTGGGCCCTAATTGGAGGCTTAACTAAGTACCATATGCCTAACGTCGGCTCGATTTACCTAACATGCCACCTAATATACCGCGCAAAATTTGTTTACCTAATTGGCTGCCAACCGTGCGTGCCGCTTGTTTTGACAAGGTTTCAGCTAACCCTTGGCGGCGCTTATTGCCAAAAATGAGTTCACTGAACCAACCTTGTTCTTCGGCTTTTTGGCCCGTTTGAGCATCACTTGCTGTGGATGTGGTGTCGCTGGTGGCGTTACCAACTCGTCTTTGGTTAAGGCGTTCGTAGGCCGATTCGCGGTTGATTAACTGATCGTATTTACCTCCAATCGGGCTTTGGACACGGACTTGTTGTAACTCCTCACTTGTGGCGGGTCCCATGCGGCAACGTGGCGGTGCGATGAGCGCGCGCTCGACCATAGTTGGCACGCCTTTGTCGGCTAACATAGACACTAAGGCTTCACCTACAGCGAGCTGGGATATGACGTCGCTAACAACCAGTTTGGGGTTAGGCACAAAGGTTTCGGCGGCGGTTTTAACGGCCTTTTGATCCCTTGGCGTGTAAGCTCGCAGGGCATGTTGAATACGATTACCTAATTGTCCGAGAATTTCGCTTGGGACATCATCAGGAAATTGCGAGCAAAAATAAACGCCTACGCCTTTTGAGCGAATTAGGCGCATGATCTGTTCGACGCGTTTTAATAGACTCGGTGGGCAACCCTCAAAGAGTAAATGCGCCTCATCGATAAAAAACACTAACTTAGGTTTTTCGGGATCGCCGACTTCGGGCAGATTCTCAAATAATTCTGAGAGTAGCCAGAGTAAAAAACTTGAATATAAACGGGGTGTTAAAATCAGTTTGTTTGCTGCTAATAAATTGATAATGCCGCGTCCTTGCAAATTAGTGCGCATTAAATCTTCAAGCTGTAACGCGGGTTCACCAAAAAAGTCTTTGCCACCATCGCGCTCTAATCCTAGTACCGAGCGTTGTATCGCTGCGAGGGATTGGGCGCTGATTAAACCATATTTGGCGGAGATTTCTTTGCGTTCCTCGGCAACTAAGGCCAGCATGGCCCGCAGATCATCTAAGTCGAGCAGTAATAACCCTTGGTCGTCCGCTAGTTGAAAGACTATGTCTAAAATACCGCTCTGGGTGTCATTCAATTCTAAAATTCGGCCGAGTAAGGTTGGGCCCATTTCGCTGATGGTGGTACGCAGTGGATGGCCTTGAACGCCCGCTAAATCCCATAACACTACAGGGTTGGCTTCGTTGTGATAATCCTCAATGCCAATTTGAGTTGCCCTTTGTAATAGCTTTTCACTTGGGGTACCCGCCATCGCTAGACCCGAGATATCGCCTTTAACGTCTGTGATAAAAACCGGCACGCCTTGGCGTGAAAAACCTTCGGCAATACTCATCAGCGACACGGTTTTGCCTGTCCCTGTGGCACCGGCAATTAACCCATGGCGATTGGCATACTTAAGATTTAAGTGAACCTGTTGTTCACCTTTTCCTATTAATAGCGTATTCAAAGGCATTCCTTAATGTTAACGGTAGGGCTTATATTGGAATCGTTGCAGCATCCTTATTTTAGCCTCTGTGTATTTAATCCACTTTAGTGTCGTCGTTCATGCGTATAAAAATTCATCATTGAGTGTTGGCCTTAGCGTAATTTATGTCAACATGGGGCCTGAATAAGCTTGATATCACTTAGCAAAAATGTGTGATTGGCAATATGGGCGTTACCTATGAATAAAGTGTGTTATTTTTGTCATTCACTGAGGCGTGCTTGATGGTGAAATTCCCTTTGATTATGCTGCTCTTGTTCTTTACTGTGCTGACATCTGCCTGCACCGAATGAGTCTGTGATGCAAGAACCTGTGTTGAATCTTATGAGCCCATGAGAGATAAACAGCGCTGTGTCGCCGAAGCGGATAAAAGCCGTTATCAGTATGCAAAAGTAAAAGCAGTCGAAGAAAATCAGCGGCTGAAAATGGCCATAGAACAAGCCACTCAAAAATCGTTAATGTAGAAAGGATATCTATGAAAGGTGCGGGCGGAACACAGGGCGGGACGAGACAATTTTTTATGGGTCTTGCCATGATGTGTGGTGGATTTTATTTATTGTTCAATGCAATACAAGTGAGCTCTAGTTTTGGACTGGGCTATGGCTTATATCGAGTGAATGCCTTTGGGCAAGGCATGTCGATTACCACAGGCATGGTGATGCTACCGTTTATTATCGGCATTGTGATGGTGTTTTTTGACGCTAAGAGTAAGTTAGCTTGGCTGTTGAGTCTAGGTTCGCTTACGGCCTTGGTTGTGGGGGTTATCAGCTCGATTCAATTCCACTTTAAATCCATGTCGGCCTTTGAACTGATTGTGATCCTCGTTTTGGCCTTTGGTGGTTTAGGGTTGTTTTTACGCTCACTGAAAGACGCGCCCACAAGCGATACACAGGCGAAATAATCACTAGACACTTAATCACTAGACTCTTAACCGCTAGGCGCTAGAGTGCAAATACGAAATCAGAGTTGTGCATCTAAGCGACTTTAATAGCGGTTTAATGAAAGTTTTAACTACAGAGTGAAGGTATGCGATGCGCTGGCGTGACACTGACAGAAGCTCCAATATCGAAGACCGACGCGGCCAGCAAATGGCATCTGCGGGTGTGCCGAGTGCCTTGTTACTTAGGTTCTTGCCTTTTTTGCTGAGAACTAAACTTGGCCGCGTGGTGTTGCTCATCGGCGGCATTTATATTGCTTTTCAGTATTTTACCGGTGGTCTGTCACTCGACCCGAGCGCTCAATCTCATCTTAGCCAATCTCAATCTAGTTCAACAACAGCGGTACAGGATGAAAATGCCCAGTTTGTGGCGGCCATTTTAGGCACCACAGAAACCGTTTGGGGCCAGTTGTTAAAAGGGCAATATCGAGAGCCTAAGTTAGTGCTTTATCGCAATATGACCTCCACTGGCTGCGGTATGGGACAGGCGCAGTCTGGGCCTTTCTATTGCCCTGCCGATAGTAAGGTGTATATCGATCTTAGCTTTCTTGATGAGCTTAAAACCTTAGGCGCGCCCGGTGATTTTGCCTTTGCCTATGTGATTGCCCACGAAGTAGGCCACCATGTGCAAAACCTGCTGGGCACGAGCACTAAGGTGCGCCAAGCCCAGCAATCTGGCAGTAAAGTGCAGGCTAATCAATTGAGTGTTGCACTCGAATTACAGGCGGATTGTTACGCGGGTATTTGGGGGCATTATGTCAATCAACAACTTAACTTACTTGAAGCGGGCGATTTAGCGGAAGGCATTGCCGCCGCCAGTGCTGTGGGTGACGATCGTCTGCAAAAGATGGCGGGTCGCGCCGTACAGCCCGATGCTTTTACCCACGGCAGTTCGGCGCAGCGGGTGAAATGGTTTAAGACAGGGTTTGATTCGGGTAATCTCGCCAGTTGTAATACCTTTGCGGCGAAGTGATTTTGTTTGATATCTCAAATACGTACCGAACAGAAATGCAAGGATAACTGAGTGGCCTTTAACGATACCTTTAGATTGAGTAGCCACGCGGTTATCACTAATGCGCAGGGACAAGTGCTGTTGCTTAAGGCCAATTATGGTAATTTTGCTTGGGGTTTGCCCGGTGGCGCACTCGAGCCAGGTGAAACGATTCACGAGGCCTTAGTGCGCGAATGCCAATAGGAATTGGGGTTAAGTGTGCGGGTTAACTATTTGAGCGGCGTGTATTATCACAGCGCCTATCAATCCCAAGCCTTTATCTTTCGTTGTGAACTGCTATTGCCTGAGGTGCCTGAGGTGGCAAAAAATGGGGCAGAAAGTGAGCCATTGCCGATCCAATTAAGCCACGAACACTCAGAGTTTGCCTTCCACGATATCGACACCCTTAGCGCGGTTCAGCAGCAAAGAATTAAAGATTGCCTCAATTTCAACGGGGTTGTCATGAGCGCAAAGTTTTAATGCTTTGCCAGTAAACCGCTGGCTGTTAATCGGCTTGGGTTTGCGCGAGTAAGGTTTCTAAGCAATGTTCCTTGATCCCGTAATAGGCTTTAATGTCAGCTATTTGCGCGAGGATTGCGGCGCTGTCTTTCTGATTGTGTTGTGGCTTTTTAACGGCCAAAATCATCTTATTTTTATTGGTATGTTCTAGGCTAATAAATTCAAACACCTTAGTCGCATAACCGTTGGCTTCCAAAAATAGCGCACGTAATGAATCCGTCACCATTTCAGCCTGTTGGCCCATGTGCACCCCATATTGCAGCATAGGTTTAAACAATTCTGGGCTGTGCATCTGCGGCCGAATTTGTTTATGGCAGCAAGGCGAACACATGATGATGTCGGCATTGGCGCGGATACCATAATGAATCGCATAGTCAGTGGCGATATCACAGGCGTGCAGCGCGATCATCACATCGGTTTGCTTAGGCGCGTGTGTTCTCACATCGCCGCAGACAAATGACAATCCTTGATGATCCAGCGTTGCCGCCGTTTCGTTACATAAATCGGCTAAGGCTTGGCGTAATTCCACCCCAGTCACCTGCGCATCATTGTGAAGGCTGTGGCGCAGGTAATCATGGATTGCAAAGGTGAGATAGCCTTTGCCTGACCCAAAATCGACTACATTGATCGGTTGGTCATTCTTGTGGGGTGAGGCTTCGAGTGCTTGACTGAAAACCTCAATAAATTTATTGATTTGCTTCCATTTACGCGACATCGCAGGGATAAGATTATGTTGGCTGTCCGTCACCCCTAGCTTGGTCAGGAAGGGACGTTCGATATCCACAAAACGCTTTTTCTCACGGTCATGTTCTAAGGGCGCCGCGACGGCTTGTTTAACGTTATGTGTGCTGATTTGGACTTTGCCTTTTTTGCTGATCTCAAGCTGAACTTCTGCCTGCGCCGTGGCTAAGTGGGCACTCTTAAAATCGCTACCGAGTAACAGTTTTATGCTAGCTAAGCCTTCGTCATAACTCAGGTTTTTAGTGATGTGATTCGTCTGGTGTTGATACACAAACGACAGCATAGATTCATTTTGCAAACTGATCGGCCGAATCGTAATGCGCTGCAAGCTTTTATCTGCCCCTCGGTACTTACTCAACAATAGTTTGATCAGACTATTCTTCGCCAAGCTGTCAGCCAAAAGCTGGTAAAAATCATCAAAAGAATTAAGCGCTGAATGGGACATGATTGTTTCCGAAAAAGTAACCAAGAAAAACAGGGTGAGTATTCTAACCGCGATCCGCCGCTACCTAAAGTTATTCTCATCGAGAAGGAGGGTTGAGGCAGAGCTTCGCTGCTGATCTATCTATTGAAGGTCGTAGTGATTAAGCATAGTCATTCTAGTGACACGCTCAATTGATACTACAGCGACTTGTTAGTGCTCTGTACACATAAAATATTCAAATTGGTCTTCGTCAAAAATTTTAAAGCCGAGCCTTTTGTATAAATTAAGCGCCCGATTTTCTTTTAAAACTGTTAGTTCAAGATACTTGGGTTTTGAAGTTTCTAAAACTTGCTTTAACACTAGACTACCTAGGCCTTTTCCTTGGTTATTAGGGTGAATTTGAAGCTGCATAATTTCTACCTTATCTTCAAATTCGCGGAACTGTAATGTACCAACAACGCTCTTGTCGTAAATAATTAAGTGCGAGTATTCGTAGGAGTTTTTTAATCTAAACTGGTGTTCCTCTTCAGAAAGGAATTGCCCAGACTTTTCAAGGTGCTCAACCATTGTCAATTTTCTCAGGTCAAACAAATAGTCCCAATCTTGGGCTGTTGCTTTGATAAATTTAAATTGCATGTGAACCTTATTGAGCACTAACGCTCGCATAAGCTGCGGAACATGTTGGACGTTTTTTGCGTCTTGTTCTTTGCAAAAAATTGGACAATTTGAAATGTCAGATTTAATGCGCTTGTTAAGTATTTTACTTTACTAAATAAGATCGCGTAGCCGTACAAATGGTTTACCTGTTTCAGCTGCACGACGGACTTTCTTTGATAGAACGCTCTTAAATCCGATTTTTCTCATTAACATTTCACTCAAATCTAGGCCATCCATGCAAACTAGACTGTTACCCCGACCAAACGCATGTAATCCTTCTTCAGTAAAACCACTATTACTCACGAATAAGCCTCTTGACCAAGCTGCTTTATCTTGAACTTTAGCGTTAAAGGAACGTAAATCAGCAGCGTTTACCGGCAAATTGGTCCATTTTGCCTCAAGAAGATATGTTTCCCCATCAAGCTCAAAGCTCCCGTCAATTTGCTCGCCGAGCAAACGGAAAGATGCTCTACCAGACATCCCGCTTACATCAAAAAGATTTTTGAGGAAAGATTCAAACGCGTAACCTCTAGGGTGAGGATCCATTGCTGCCAGTTGCATCAGAGCTTCCAGTAATTCTTTGGCTGTACTTTCATTAATTGCTTCATCATGCGGAACGAACGACGATTTACTCTTATTCACGGGGGCTTTCCCGCCAAGGCGAACCAAGAGTTCATTAAACTCTGATACTAACTCTGGTTTTTCTTCGTCGATGCTCGCTCGTTTCCGTTTAGTCTCACGATACTGCCACAATGAAGCTAGCACTCTCAAAACTTCTTCTGTTTTAGATTGTTTTAAATAACTGCGCAGCCGCTTCCCTTTACTTGTACCTATATCGCAGAACCTATTATCGTCGATGTTTATTCCTAGCTCATCATTAAAAAACTCAGAGTATGTTTGATTTGAGAAATCTAAAACATACCCACCTTTCATTTCGAAGATGTAATCTAGTAAATCGAAATCTAGCCTTTTAAGTGAATATGTAGTCATGAATAATCCTTATTTTTCTTAGTATATAAGCATCGATTTCGACACCAGCCTAACGTCTTAGTATTTATGCGCTGCGGTGTTTGCAGTGCATAAATCGTTTGTTGGACTTGGCCGCTGCCACATCTATGTAAATGGGTAAGAATGATGTCGATAAATCGGAACGCTCAATATAAAACAATAACTTAATTCACTTTTGTCCAGTATTCAAGTAACGATAAGTCACTTAGCAACAAAAAGGCTTACAAGGTAAGTTTCTAAGAAATTAGCTAGCCACCATCTTTAAATTTACAGTGTGCATGCTTGTAAGAAGGGGTTCAGATTACTGAAGGGGGTGGCAAGATTAAGCACTGTCATGGAAGTGACCGTTGACGGCATGGATGCCGTCGTCGAGCCCTCAGGGATGAGTTAATGGCGAGTCACTGGAATGACTGTGCTTAATTCATTTAGTCATTATGACTCCATTGCAAAGTAAGATGCGGCAACTTGTCATTCGTCCTATGGTTCTCGTCTAGTGGCTCTTGTATTGTGGATCAAGCGCGCAGGCGGGTTTTCTTCTGTTATAATGCCTCCTCGATTTTTTGGAGGCGAGAATGGACGTATCTTCTTTACTAGACGGCCTGAATGATAAGCAGCGCGAGGCTGTCGCGGCACCGCAATCTAGCATGTTAGTGTTGGCGGGCGCAGGCAGTGGTAAAACTCGGGTGTTGACCCACCGCATTGCGTGGCTGATGCAGGTTGAACAGCAGAGTCCTTACTCGATTCTTGCGGTGACATTTACCAATAAAGCTGCGGCTGAGATGCGCGAGCGAGTTGAAAAAGTCGCTGGCACCAATATGGGCCGCATGTGGATTGGCACGTTCCACGGCTTGGCGCATCGCTTGTTACGCACTCACTTCCAAGATGCGGGTTTACCGCAAAGCTTCCAAATCCTCGATTCTGACGATCAAGTGCGCTTGATCAAACGTATTCTTAAAAGCTTGAATTTGGATGAGAAACAATATCCTCCACGCCAAGCTCAGGGTTATATCAATGGTAAAAAAGACCAAGGATTACGCCCTAAACATATCGATGCGGGCGGTTTTCCGCTTGAGCAGAATCTGCTAAAAATCTATCAGGTCTACCAAGAGTCTTGCGACCGCGCGGGTTTAGTCGATTTTGCCGAAATCCTATTACGTGCCCATGAGTTATGGCTCAATAAGCCGCACTTGTTGGCCCATTATCAAGACAGATTCAAGCATATTTTGGTGGACGAGTTCCAAGATACTAACGCCATTCAATATGCGTGGATCCGTGTGCTCGCGGGTCAAACCGCCAATGTGATGATAGTGGGTGATGACGACCAATCGATTTACGGCTGGCGCGGCGCTCAGGTTGAAAACCTACATAGATTCTTAAAAGATTTCCCGAGTGCGACCACGATTCGCCTCGAGCAAAACTATCGCTCGAAGGGCAATATTCTTAAAGCGTCCAACGCCTTAATCGCCAATAACCCAGAACGTATGGGCAAAGAGTTGTGGACGGATGAAGCCGATGGCGATCCGATTTCGCTCTATTGCGCCTTTAATGAAATGGACGAGGCGCGCTTTATCGTCGGTCGAATTAATGATTGGCACGAAAAGGGCGGCAACCTCAGCGATTGTGCGATTTTATATCGTTCTAACGCTCAATCGCGGGTATTGGAAGAAGCCTTGTTACACAAAGGCTTAGCCTATCGCATCTACGGCGGTTTACGCTTCTTCGAACGCCAAGAAATTAAAGATGCCATGGGTTATCTGCGGCTGATTAATAACAAAGACGACGATGCGGCATTCGAGCGTGTGGTGAACACGCCGCCCCGTGGCATTGGCGATCGCACTTTGGATATTTTGCGTTCAACTGCGCGCCAGCATGAGTTAACCCTGTGGCAGGCGAGTGTACGTTTGCTCGACGAGAAAGTGCTTGCGGGTCGCGCAGCAAATTCTGTGCGTGGTTTCATGGACTTAATCATGACACTGCGTGAAGACACCCAAGATATGGTGCTGTATCGCATGGCCGATACTGTGATCCAGGCGTCGGGCCTTAAGGCCATGTATGAAGCCGAAAAGGGTGAAAAAGCCCACGCTAGAATCGAAAACTTAGAAGAACTCGTCACGGCGGCGCGTACTTTCGAAATGCCAGAAGAGATGGAGGACATGGGCGAACTTAACGGTTTCCTATCCCACGCGGCGCTCGAAGCAGGCGAAGGCCAAGCCGATGCCTTTACCGATGCGGTGCAGCTAATGACGCTGCATTCTGCTAAAGGGTTAGAGTTCACTATGGTGTTCATGGCGGGTGTCGAAGAAGGGCTCTTCCCGAGTAAAATGGCGCTCGAAGAGGGCGATAGACTCGATGAAGAACGCCGTCTCTGCTATGTGGGCATGACCCGCGCCATGGAAAAACTCTACATAACTTATGCGGAATCGCGGCGCATTTATGGCCGCGAAGATTATGCTCGGCCGTCGCGTTTTATCAAAGAGATCCCGCCGCAATATGTGGATGAAATCCGTCTTAAGGCGCAGGTTTCAACGCCGATGGCGAATAATCGTTTCAGCGCCCAAAAATCGGCTGCCACAAACGATACGGGTTTTAACGTCGGCCAACGAGTCAATCATCCTAAATTTGGTGAAGGTAAAGTGACCAACTTTGAGGGCAGCGGTGCCCAAGGGCGAGTACAAGTGAGCTTTACTGACTTTGGCAGCAAGTGGTTAGTGGTGGCTTACGCTCGGTTAGAGGCGCTTTAATACCAGCCCTGAACGCGATAAATGTCAGCTTTTTGTGACACGCTTTTAGGGGATGAATTCGCATCGGGAGAAGCATGGGTATATGATGCTAAGCCTGAAAACGAGTGGAAACTTGAGGGTATTGGGAGTACCTAGTTAATGAATTTAAAGCAAAAGTGGGATGTGTATTCCCGTCTTACTCGAATCGACCGCCCCATAGGTACGCTATTATTGCTGTGGCCATGTTTGATGGCGCTAATGTTAGCTGCGGGTGGTATGCCGGATCTTAAGGTCTTGGTTATCTTCATTATTGGCGTAGTGATCATGCGTGCCTGTGGCTGCATTATTAACGACTATGCTGATCGCGATCTCGATTCTTTTGTTGAACGCACTCGATCACGCCCGCTAGCCAGTGGCGAAATCAGCACCAAAGAAGCGCTGATACTGTTCGTCATTTTAGGTTTATCCGCTTTTGGTTTAGTTTTATTACTCAATGGATTAGTCGTTAAATTATCCGTTGTCGGTATTATCCTCACTATTATTTATCCATTCACTAAACGCATCACCAACATGCCACAGATGTTTTTAGGCATAGTGTGGAGTTGGTCTATCCCTATGGCTTACGCCGCGCAAACGGGTGAAGTGCCGATGGAGGCTTGGTGGTTATTTGCCGCCAATTGGTGTTGGACTGTCGCCTACGATACCATGTATGCCATGGTCGATAGGGACGATGATCTCAAAGTGGGTATTAAATCTACTGCGATTTTGTTTGGTAAATATGATCGCCAAATCATAGGCTTATTTCAGCTTGCCGCCTTGGCTTGCTTTATCGCCGCAGGTTGGAGCGCCGACCGTGGTTTGCTGTATGGTTTAGGCATACTGACTTTTGTTGGCTTTAGCACTTACCAACAAATGCTGATCTTTGGTCGCGAGCGAGCCCCTTGTTTTAAAGCCTTCCTCAATAATAACTGGGCAGGTTTAGCCTTATTTGTTGGGTTGGGTGCGGATTATTTGATTTAACGAGCATCGTTTACGCTGGGCAGATCTTGATGGATCATCCATTGATTTTCCGGCGCTAATATCTGTTCTAAATCGATTTGGTGGATGTTGTCTTGGGAGATGACCTTGATAACTGGGCTCACTCAGCGGGGATAGGGCGAACCTTCGAGTGCGCGCACCGCCAGATCGATAGCAATTCGAGCCTGCAATACCGGTGAGTCGCTGACTGTTGCGAGTAGCTGCTTTTTCTGTACTAATTCTATAGTTTGCGCATTAGAGTAAAATGCGATGACTTTGCCGGTTTGATTCCGGCGTCCATCTAAAAAGCGCGCCGCGAACGTGGCCGCCACCGCATTGGCAATTACATAATCTACGCTTTGTTTTGCAAGTACTTTTCGCACCAAATCCGCTTGAACAAATAACTCCGTCGTACCGTAACCGCCTTCAATTGTGTCGAACTCTTGTTTAGCTGCCGCCCGTCTAAATCCTTGTTCCGCCGCCATCACCCAAGATGCACCCTTAGGCCCAGGAAACCACGCCACCTTAAGCTTAGGTGACTCCTGATTGATAGCTTCTCGCTGCTGCGCCGCAATATATTCTGTCGCCGCAACGGACATATCTTCAAAGCTGACTAAGGATCGACTCGTGAGTTTGTCGGTCGCGATACCATTGACTAAATCGATAACCGGAATGCCCGCAGCGCTGAGTTGTTCAATATCCGCAATCAGTCCGTCAGCGGTATTGGCGGCAATAATATAAGCTTGAGCCTTGAGTGCATAACAATCATGGAGTTGCTGTTTTTGCTGCTCAATCTTGTCATATCCACCAGCATCATAAATGCCAAGCGTTACGCCTTGGCGCTCGGCTTCTTGTGATAATCCAAAGGCGACGCCCCACCAATATTGATCTTTACCGTGGGGAAGTAAGGCGCAGATCCGCCATGCTTTATTGGCCTTAGTGAGTGGCGTGTAGAGGGTCTTTTGACCGTCGGCAATGACATCGGCGGGATACCAAGCTGCCTGCACTGCAAAGACGAAACTACTGAGGGTTAAGAGGAGGCAAATCCTGAGGGAACGGGCGAAGAATGCAGTCAAGTGCATAGGCTCATCATGGTAAGTGAACAGTGAACTAAGCATAGAACAAGGATCCGTAGTTGCTTAATCATAGTTAAATAAAGCTAATTTATTGTTTAATAACAAGCGTAAAGCAGTACTGTTATGGTTTGGTCGCAAAGATATAAAATGACTTAAACGCCGTGGGGCAAAGCATCCGCAGGCTTTACGCTTTGGCTCGTTCACTGAATGCTTAAGTTTACATTTCACGTTGAAGGCTTAATGGCTGCGGGCTAGTTTTCGCCCTCGTGCTTAGTCTATAGTCATTGGCTAATAGTGGTTTTTTATGATCAATTTCATGCTTAGGTAACAAGGAATCGTTATGTTTATTCCGCCAGGATTTGCACGGGTTAGCCCGTATATGATGATCGCTGATGCCGATAGTTTAGTGGTTTTTTTACAGCAAGCCTTTGATGCTAAAGCGCTACATATTTCCCGTCGGGCTGATGGCAAAATAGCTAATGCACAGATGCAAATCGGCGACTGTTTATTTATGTTGAGTGAGGCGAGTGAAGCTTTTACGCCTATGCCCGCATCCTATTATTTATATGTGGAAAATGCTGATAAAACGGTGGCTCAGGCACTCGCCTCTGCGGGTGAATTAGTGATGGAAGTGGCGAATATGCCCTATGGCGATCGCCAAGGTGGGGTGCGGGATCCCGTGGGCAATCTGTGGTGGATCTCCCAGCGTTTAACCGCGGGGCCATATCAGGATTGAGCATCAAGTGATAACAAGTCAAAGGAGGTGATGTATGCCGTGCCAGTTAACCCGATTATTTGGAATCGAATTACCGATTATTCAAGCGCCGATGGCGGGTGTTCAGGGCAGTGCCTTAGCGATAGCTGTGTCGCAAGTGGGGGCGTTGGGATCTTTGCCCTGCGCCATGTTATCCCTCGAAGCCTTAGATACCGCCTTGACACATATTCGCACCCAGACGACTAAGCCCATCAATGTAAACTTCTTTTGTCATCACGAACCTGAACCGCAAGCAGCGAAACAAGCCGCATGGCTTAATCAACTCGCGCCTTATTTTTCTGAGTTGGGTGTCAATCCTGATAGCCAAACCGTGGGGGCACAACGCGCGCCATATACCAGCACCCAGGCTGCAGTGTTAGCTAAATTTAAACCTGAGGTGGTGAGTTTTCATTTTGGCTTACCGAATGAAGATTTGTTGCTGCAGATAAAGTCTTGGGGTTCAAAAATCATTTCGACAGCGACAACTGTAGAAGAAGCCCTATGGCTTGAAGCGCGTGGTGCGGATGCCATTATTGCGCAGGGTTTAGAGGCCGGAGGTCACAGGGGGCATTTTTTATCCGATGATTTAACCGAGCAGTTAGGCACTTTTAGTCTATTGCCGCAAATCATTGCTGCCGTTGATATTCCTGTTATTGCAGCGGGTGGCATAGTCGACGCCAAGACAGTGCGCGCCGCTATGGCGATGGGCGCTTCGGCGGTGCAAGTGGGGACGGCATACTTACTCTGTCCCGAATGTACCACCAGTGATATTCACCGTGCCGCCCTGCAAAGTGAGGCGGCGCAGCATACGGCTCTGACTAACTTATTCACTGGTCGACCCGCCCGTGGAATTATGAATCGTTTTATGGCAGAGCTTGGCCCCATCAATAATGCAGCACCGGATTTTCCGCTCGCCTCAAGCGCCGTCGCAGTATTGCGAAGCGCCGCTGAACAACAAGGATTTGGTGATTTTAGCCCACTTTGGTGTGGCCAAAATGCAACCGGCTGTCAGGCGATTCCCGCCGCAGAGCTGACGAGGCAATTGGCGTTAGGTTTGATGGTCTAAGATATTGTTGAATAGGTTATTAATACTCATTGGTATGCTCACCAAGGCTTACATTTTACATGACTAAATTAGCGGCTTGTTAGTTTATACTCACTGTTTAAAGGTTGGCTGCTGGGTAGACTGTCGCTTCTTTTAAATTATGTTTTTTCTGTACAAATGGCTGCAAATCACTGGCCCCATAGTCGTGGATGCGAGTGATCTATCAATTTAAGGAAAACACTATGTTGTTACGTCAAATCATTGTTATGTGCCTTGCCGTTATGAGTTTTGCTACGTTTGCGGGCGACAAAGCCTATCAAGATATCGCACTTAAAACCTATCCAGATCAGCAGCAAGTGACTTTAGCCAGTGTTGCGGGTGACAAGCCGATATACCTAAAGTTTTGGGCAACCTGGTGCCAACCTTGTATGGAGCAAATGCCGCATTTTGAAGCCCTGCAGAAGAAATATCAGGACAAGATTAATATCGTCGCGGTGAACATCAATATTAATGAAGAGCAACCTAAGATTGCTGACGTTATCGCGCGTTTCGGGCTCACTATGCCCGTGTGGTTGGATAATGAAGGCGAGCTGGGTGTGGCTTTAGGTTTGGTCGGTACGCCCTATAGTGTATTAATCAATCGTGCTGGAGATGTGGTTTACACTAGCCATGAGTCAGATGCTAATTTAGATAAATTTATCGATATGTTGGCGAATGGCCAAGAGTTGACTGCGCAGACAACGGAGGCACCCAGTGCCGAACAAACAGCTAAGTTACTGAAACCTTGGGAACAAGGTGAGCATTTACTTTTTTTTACCGCAACATGGTGTGATTGGTATTTGGCTGATAGCCGCCCAGAAATGTCTAAAGAGTGTATTACCGTTCAAAAAGGTTTAAATAATCTCGCGCAAAAAGTGCCTAATAAAGCGTGGCACGGTGTGGTCAATCATTTGTGGACAGACGATAAAGCGCTCGAAGATTTTAAGCAGCTTTATCAAACTCAAGTCGATTTTAGTATCGATGAATTAGGTGTGTTATTTAATCATTTTAAAATCCGCAATATTCCTACTTTACTGTGGGTTAAGGATGGTAAAGTTATTCAGCGTATTACCGATTTTAGCCAGCCAGAGAAAGTAGTTGAGCAACTTTCGGCTCAATAAGCTCATTCCAAATGTTAGGCCTTTGATAGATATCCAAAGGCCTTTTGTCTTCAAAGATTGAATAGATACACAGCTTAATATTCGGTGTTAAAGTCATTGCCCATGGGAAGCACTGCGCAATAAACTGATTCGTAGAACGAGTTGGTTAAGCGTTAACCTTGTTTGGTGTAATGCAGAGTGTTTTCCATTTTATCGTTGAATTTTATTGTGTGGGGGGGTTAGCACTATGACGCCGATTTTCAGTAATGCCGCTATTGGTCGTAGTTTGTTGGTTTTGCTCTTGTGTGCTGGCGTATTCTTTTTTATCGATTTTTTAGTGCCCGCCTTAGCTGCATTGATTGTGTGTTTTTCAAGTTGGCCTCTCTATCAAAAACTATTGGCAAAATGCGGTGGTCGCTCGGCGTTGGCGGCAACCATTGCCCTATGTTGTATTGTGCTCGGGCTGATTATCCCGCTGGTGTTTGTATTTTCCTATGCGTTACAAGAGATTAGAACTTGGGTTGATTGGTTGGTGTTTACTAACCAACATGGTTCGCCCGTGCCCTTGTGGATCAAAGACTTGCCTTGGATGGGCGAATGGTTAACCCTGCAATGGCAGCAGTTTATTGGTGAACCCCATGAATTAGGCCAAATTATCAGTGCCATCAGTGGCCAGAATTTGAGTGGCATTTCCCGTTGGGTGCTGCAATTGGGTTGGAATACTTTAGGGTTGTTATTGACCTTACTTTTTATGCTGATCACTTTGTTTTTCCTGTATAAAGATGGTCCGCAAGTGGCTAAACAGTTGGATATCGTGGGTGAGCGAGTGTTGCCTGCTCGCTGGCATAGTTTTTCCCGTGTGGTGCCTGCAACAGTCAGTTCTACCGTGATAGGTATGACGCTTATCGCAATTGGTGAGGGCATAGTGCTGGGGATTGCCTATTGGATTGCGGGAGTACCTTCGGCCGTGGCTTTTGGGGTGTTAACCGCCTTTATGGCCTTGGTTCCCGGCGGCGCGCCAACCATGTTTACCTTGATTTCACTCTACCTTGTCGGCACTGGCGATATGACGGCGGGGGTCGGCTTGTTTCTTTGGGGCAGCATAGAGTTGTTTATTGTTGATAAAACCCTGCGGCCCAATCTTGTCGGTGGGCCGATTAAATTGCCTTTCTTACCGACTTTTTTCGGTTTGATCGGCGGCGTAAAAACCATGGGTTTTGTCGGTTTGTTTGTTGGTCCAGTATTGATGGCCCTGCTGGTGGCCATTTGGCGTGAGTGGTTAAGGGAAGAGCCCGAAACGATACCATTGGATAAACAGGCGGATAGATAGTCGCTAAAGCATCATTTCTCTAAGGTATTTTTGCGCTCATCGGTGTAAAACCACCAAGGTTTAGCATCTTCACCTGCCATAAAACGGGTGATGGAGATAAACACATCGAGCATACAGGGGTCGTGTCTCTGGCCCGTTTTGTCGCACAGCGTTTGATACAGCTCGTAGGGGTTTCTATCTAACAGCTGCTCAGGCTTATCTATGCCAAGCAAACGTAAATCCGCCGCACAGGCTTTGCCAATATTCGGTAAATCAGTTAATTGCTTAACCTCGGCACGCACGACTTTTGCTGGATTCATACGGATTGCCTCGTTAAAACACACGCTGAAAAGTCATTACTGCTGGATAATCGCTTAGGCGAGATAATTGCCTTGGCGAAATAAGAGCCTGCAAATAACAGGCTCTTAAAAAAAGCTATAAAATCTAGGCTTTAACCAGTGTTGTCAGATCCGCTGGGCGATAGTAAACCGATTTTAGTACCTTACCTTGGCGAACCACTTTACCTGCCATTTCCACATCTTTAGCGCATTTCGCTATGATGAAATCACCTTGCTGACTACCGACAATTTCAACACCTTGCTTGGCATAGAAGGCAATGGTCTCGGCCAGTTCTTGCTCGTTACGGCACACTTTACTCATATTGCTCGAGTGGACTTCATCCCAGCAGCTAATAAAGTCGATTTCACGGTTTTGAGCCACGCAAAGCAACAAGTCAATCAGGTAACTGATTTCGAGTCTGTCTGTCATTGCTTGCGCGCCTAAGTGCACTAGGCGGCCCATTAATACGTATACAGAATCGACGATGGCATCGGCCTGTTCGATACGGCTATCGGCTTCGGCAAGTTCAGTTAACTCCTCAATAATCAGTGAAGTATGTAAAGTGTCGGCCTTGTCATCTAAAGAATCAACATCATTAACGGGCAAGTCGAAGGTGCTACGAAACTCACTGATATCACGATATAAGTGGTCATAAATAGGTTGAGTTAAGCGGGTGAGTTTCATCTGATTTGCCTTGAAATAAAGAGTTTGGCGGCAATTTTAAAGAAATGCGTCGCAGAATACAAAGATGGGGTAGAGATAAAAATACCCGCAGTCAAATAGGCGGCAGCGGGTTTCGGCAAATTTTGGCGGATGACCGAACGAAGAAATATATTGTGAGTCTGTGTTACTTGGTGATTATTGGCTGTATTTTGCAATCAGTTGATCAAGATAAGGGCCAACGTCTTTATCAGCCCAATCGAGATATCCCCGCACAAAACCGACAAGATTACCTTTAGCATCAAAAATATAACTGGCGGGTACGACATTCGCGGGAATGATTTGTTCTATGTTTTGCTCCGGGTCAAGCCAAGTGGCATAGCCGCTAAAGCCATGTTGGTTAAGAAAAGGGCGTACATCTTTAGATTCTTCATCGATAGAGATTGGAATGATTGCGATATTCTTCCCTTTATACTGCTGCTTAAGCTTTTGGAGTTCTGGAATTTCCCTTAAACAGGGTGCACACCAGGTTGCCCAAAGATTGACTAAAACCAATTTTCCTTGGTGCTGTTTTAGGGTTTGGGTTTGTCCTGATTCATCAATAAAGGGAACTTCTGGTACGCCGCGTGCGTGCTGCATTTCTATAAAACCAGTCATCACAAGGGGCTTAGGGAGGGGCTCTCCCGTACTGTAGAGTTTATTGTCTAGTGAGTGGGCTGGGCTGTTATTAGAAAACAGACCCAAACACACGAGTAGAACAAAGGGAAAATATTGTAATTTCATCTGGTTATCCTTTACTTTTAAATAGTCGTTTGTGTTTTTCTACGGGTTACCAATGCGAGACACAACCCAACACCAAGCACTAATAACAGCAGTGGCCCAAACCAAAGTGCGAAGGTGGAGGCTTTAAATTCAGGTTGATAACGGATTTTTTGACCATAGCGTTGCACCATAAAATCGATAATCTCATCTTGGTTTTGCCCCTGTTCCAGCATCGAGAATATTTGTGCTTTGAGCTCGTGGGCGATTGGCGCCTGTGATTCAAATAGGCTCTGATTCGTCGCCATAGGGCAACGCAGCACTTTACTGATATCTATTGCCTGTTGCTGGTAGGAAAGGCTTGATATGGGCTGAGCTTGCGCGACGGATAAGCATGGGATCCCTATCCCACATAAGGTGATAGGGAGCAGTAAGACTAAAAAGCGCAATATTGGATTCATTAGGCAAGCGTCTCCTGTGGCTTGTGATGGGATAGGTTAACTAAGGTTGTTAAATCAGCTTGGTAGCTAAAATGGCGAGTAGGCCAAGCGGCAATCGCCCCACCTAGCATCATTAATATGGCGCCCAGCCAGATCCAACTCGCAAGGGGTTTATAGCTGATGCGGATAAGGTATTCGCTGTCACTTAATTGCAGCCCCATAGACACATAAATATCCCGCCAGAATCCATGATCGATACCCGCGTGGGACATTTCCATCCCATTGCTTTTAAAGGTTTGCCGTTGTGGTGTGATATAGCTTAAAACCCGTTCACCATTCGCACCATCGCGGATACTGATATTGGCCTGAATGGCGGTAAAGCTATTGGTTTCAACATTCTCTGTGCTTTCATAAACTAAGACATAACTCGCCAAAGGCTTACCTTGACCAGGCCCCATTCGCAGTAGGGCTTCCTGTTCAAAAAAGGAGACGGATGTCGCTCCAATAATAGTGATAGCCACCCCAAAGTGGGCGAATAGCATGGCTATAAACCCTTGTTTTGATGATTTAACGGGAGGATTTAAGCCGTGCTCATTGCGGTTTTGGGTTAATTGCCGGGCATATATTCGTCTACCTAATCCCGAGGCTGCCAATATCGTGAGCAATAAACACACTAGCAACCAAAGTGCTGCGGCAGTGCCAAGGAGTAAAAATAAGCTACTGCCCGAGGCGGCCTGTAAGCTTACCCAGCCTGCGACGGCTAATATCACTAGGCTAGGAATGAGCAGGGAAGTAATACGAGTCTTTGAGGCATTTTGCCATTGCACTATTTGCCATTGCGCTATTTGCCATTGCACTAAGGGCGCAATGCCCATTAACAGGACAAGCAAGAAAGTGAGGGGGACAAATATAGCGTTGAAATAAGGGGCCCCCACTGAAAGTGTACCTAAATCGAGTAGCTCATAGATCAAAGGGTAAAATGTACCGAGCAATACGGAAAACCCTGCTACGACTAAGATAACGATCCCGAGCAGTAACAGTGTTTCCTTACTGAAAAGCGCGAAAGTCACATCCTGTTTTAAATGGTGGGCTTTGAGTGCAAAAATGAGTAACGCAGCCCCAACAAAAATCACTAATAAGCAGAGGATTGACATGCCACGGGTCGGATCGGCGGCAAAGGCATGTACCGATTGCACTATGCCGGAACGCACCAAAAAGCTGCCGAGTAAACTGAGTGAGAATGCCAATAAGCACAGCAGTAAAGTCGTGAGTTTAAAGCCATGAGTACGTTGAGTGAGAATGAGGGAATGCACTAATGCTGTTGCCACAAGCCAAGGAATAAAGGAGGCATTTTCTACCGGATCCCAAAACCACCAACCACCCCAACCCAGTTCGTTATAGGCCCACCAAGATCCAAAGGCATTGCCGCCTGTTAGAAACACCCACGCTAATAATACCCAAGGTCGTAAATAGTTAATTTGACGAGTATTAAAACCACCACCGAGCAGTGATGCTAACGCTGCGGCAAAGCAAACTGTGAGGCCAACATAACCAAGAAAGAGCATGGGCGGATGCAGTACTAGTCCTATGTCTTGCAAAATAGGGTTAAGATCTCGCCCTTCAATCGGAATGTTAGGTAATAAACGGGCAAAGGGATTAGAGGTAAAGAGTAAAAATAGGTTAAAACCTAGGATCACTAACGCCAAAATGGCCAACAGCCTCGCAAAATACAGGGCGTCTTGGTATTTATCGCTGGCCTTATCCTGAGTGCAATCCGCCATCTTTATGCGATAACTAATGATCGCGCCCCAAAGGGCAATCGCAAATATCCAAAACAGCATTGACCCTTCGTGGCTGCCCCAAACGGCGGCCACTTTGTAACCCAATGCTAATTGGCTATTCGAGTGGTTTGCGACATAAGCAACAGAAAAATCATCAGTGACAAAGCCATAAATTAAGCAAAGAAGTGAAACAAATACCGAGGTAAATATAGCTCTAAAGAGTATCGGGCTTAATCCTACCAGATAGGCATTATTCTGCTTAATACCGATTAAAGGTAGTGCTGCAGAAAATAATGCCAATACGCTACTGATGATCAGTAATATATGTCCAATTTCTGGAAGCATAGTTGTCATTTATTATGCCTTAGAATAATGTGGTCGCGGTAATATAGTGTTTACAGTTGGCTATTTTACCCGTGTGATTTTTACATGCTGATTTTATTAAGTTCGCTCAGAAACTTGAGTTATTTTCTTGTGATTTTAAATTTACATATAATCTTTTCGTAGTAAAAGTCAGTTTAATCACAAGATTTAATCACTGTTGATTTTAAGATTAGTCGAGTTTCGCATTTAATAATGTGATCTTATCCGTTATTAAATCATTCCTTTTTACGCTTGATGTTTTTTGAAAAATCAAACGCATTTTTAGTTTTTTTTATAACTGAAATGTGCTTTTTAACTTCTAAAAAATAAATGACATTAATTTTGTAAGTTATTGTATTTAATTTGTTTTAATTGATTTTATTCATCTTGATTTATCAGCGGGAATTTAGTGTGCTCTAGCTCTGATTTTTAATGGTTTTTTGCCTCCACCATGCTGTAACTGGTCAATTGTTTATGTCGTTCAGTGAGCAGTTAGGTTCAGTGGAAAATAAAAAACTAATGATAATTAGGAGTGAATGATGAAACGATGGAAATCCAAAATAGCACTCAGCGTGCTGTTTTGTTTAGGTACTATCGTCAGTGTGGCCGGAATAGCATCCGATGCTAAACCGGGCGAGGTAAAGCCTGGCTATGGTAATAAACAACAGAGTGCGGAAGCTCAGGGAATTATGGCTAATCCCGATCTAACACTAGAGTCCCGTGGTGTAAGAACACTGCAGGATTATATTGTTCAGGAAAAAGAGTTGTTTGATTTTCTTTTTGAAAATCATCCGGTATTTAAATATGCCGAGCAAGGTCGTTTAAAAGGAACCTATAAGGTCAGTGACCGTGGTGAAGAATACTTACACGGTGGTGATAGCCAAAAATATCAGGGCAACCGCATGAATGTTTAAAATTCGCCCAACTGCAATCCTGCTAATAAAACCGATTCTAGATATTCAGGTTTCATCCAAGCTCTTTTCTGTTTCGCCGGAATGCTTCCCTTAGAAGGTTCTGCCCTAAGCATATTGAGTGATATTTGCCTAAGCATGGCCCAATTTTCTGCCCCATGATGTTGGTAAATCTGGCAACTATCTTCTTTCATTGAGACATCTAGCACCCAGTGTAAGCTGTTTTCA
>NZ_JAKKSE010000027.1:0-55242 GCF_025653595.1 Shewanella sp. SM95 | reverse complement strand
TCTCCAGTGTTACCGTCACCGGCCATATTCACACCGAGCGAAGCTGGCTCTGCATCCACACCTTGCACTAAGGCAGTCACTAAGGCCGCGCCTTTGATATCCGCCGTTGCTAAGGTTATTTTCGCGACACCGTTACTATTGGTTAGCGCCGTACCCGTGGCAGGGTCAAAAATACCCAAGGTATTATCGTTTAAGGAGAAGCTCACCAGTTTGTTGACGAGCGGCAAACCGCTTCGATCTTTTACTGTTGCAGTTAACTGGGCTGGAGTTGTTGCATTTATATCTATATTGTTAGCAGCAAGGCTTACCGTCGGCTTATCGCCTGATACAACCCCATCACCAACCATGGTGACATTCACTTCTGCAAACTCACCAGTACTAATCTTTGCTGTAACTGTGGCACCAGTATTAATTGCCCCAGTGAAAAGTTGTATCGTTGCAACACCATCAGAATTTGTTGCGACTTGACCGGTTGAAGGACTAAAAGAGCCATAAGTATTATTGTTTAAGGAAAATGATACTAATGTATTTAGATTATTACCTTTTGAGTCAGATACTTTGGCCGTAAGTGTCGCAGGTTTTGCATACGATACTTGGGGATCACTTACCGATAACTTAACGGATATTGTAACGGGATCAGGCGTTGTCCCACCATCATCAGAGATACTGCCTCCACCACCACATGCTAATAATAAAAGCGAACACAATCCTGCGAGAAAAACCTTATACGCTGACTTCATTGTCAGGCTCCCTGTTACTCTGATGATAATACCTAAGCGAGACGCTTATTACTTATAGGCTAACATTACACAATTTTCACGCAACTTTCCCATAACTATCTTATTTTATTTCGCAAATTTGATAAATACTTTAACATTAATTGTCATTTCATCTTCACGATTTTCTTGCTAGTCTTGTGAGCGCCAAAAAATAGAATGTATAAAAAACACACAGGACTCTCTATGGCAATTTCTATAAAAAATAAACTCGGCCTTACAAGTAAAATTCTGATCGGTATGGGAACAGGTATTGCTTTAGGCCTCATTCTCCGCAATGCCTTTCCAGAAAGCGATATAGTAAAAGATTATATTACTGAAGGTTTCTTGCATGTTATCGGTACTATCTTCATCTCCAGCTTAAAAATGTTAGTCGTTCCTTTAGTCTTTATTTCATTAGTTTGCGGAACTTGCTCACTGAGTGAACCTTCAAAATTAGGCCGCTTAGGGGGGAAAACCCTCGCCTTCTATTTATTCACAACCGCCATTGCCTTAGTGATTGCGATTGTCAGCGCAGTCCTTATACATCCTGGGAACGCCTCACTGGCGTCAGAAAAAATGGAGTACGTCGCAAAAGAAGCCCCAAGTCTTGCTGATGTGCTGATAAACATAGTGCCTACTAATCCGATGCAGGCATTGAGCGAAGGTAATATGCTGCAAATTATTATTTTTGCGGTCATTTTTGGCTTTGCTATTGCCCATATTGGTGAGCGCGGCAAACGTATTGCGGCGTTGTTTGAAGATTTAAATGAAGTCATCATGCGTGTCGTGACACTGATCATGCAACTCGCGCCCTATGGTGTGTTTGCGCTGATGGCAAAACTTGCATTAACACTCGGTTTAGAGACCTTTGGTAGTGTGGTTCAATATTTCTTCGTGGTCTTAAGTGTATTACTGGTCCATGCGTTTATCGTTTATCCAATCCTTTTAAAACTTTTCTCAGGCCTCAACCCCTTAATATTCATTCGTAAAATGCGCGATGTGCAGTTGTTTGCTTTTTCAACCGCCAGTTCAAATGCCACTTTACCCATTACCATAGAAGCGTCTGAACATAGATTAGGTGTCGATAATAAAATTGCCGCTTTTACGCTACCGTTAGGCGCTACCATTAATATGGATGGCACTGCTATCATGCAAGGCGTTGCCACTGTGTTTATTGCGCAGGTTTTTGGCATTGAGCTCTCACTAACCGATTATGCCGTTGTTGTTGTGACTGCCACGTTAGCATCAATTGGTACCGCGGGTGTTCCAGGTGTCGGACTTATCATGCTGGCCATGGTGTTAAATCAAGTTGGCTTGCCAGTGGAAGGGATTGCCCTGATTATCGGTGTCGATCGCTTACTCGACATGGTACGTACTGCTGTAAACGTCACTGGTGATTGCGTAGCAACTGTAATTATTGCTAAATCAGAGGGCGAATTTAACGAGCAAGTGTTTAACAACACTCAAGCTGGTAAAGTTGCTAGAAGTTTTGATGAGCAAGTTCATCATTTAGATAAATCGAACTAAACCTCACAAAGACCAAAATGACGCCCAGCTTCAGTGTTGGGCGTTTTTGTTTGAACGCAATACAGTTAACATGTCTATTGTTAGCAAAATGTGAACGCACCAATAGTACGGAAGTTTGTTTTTAGATACATTATATTTACTATTTTAATACGTTTAATGGGAGGGGTATAAATGTGGTGGAGAAGTCTTTGGATCCTGATTGCATGCTGGCTATTGAGTGCCCACTTCGTACGTTACGAACAAATTAACTTTGCCATTCCTTTTGCACTTGCGCCTTTGGTCTTATTTTTTAACTCAGTTTACTTACTTCGTTTATTACAAATTTTATTATTTATAAGTGTATTTGCCGTCTGGGGCGTCACAACCATTGAAGCGGTACATCTGCGATTAGCGCAAGAAATGCCTTGGTTGAGATTGTCTTTTATCATGATGGCGGTGATGTTATTTACCTTAGGCGCGATTATGTGTGGCAACGGCATTTTGCGGATCAGAAAACAAAAATCGCCTTGGGGAAATTCCCCGATACGCTAACACTTTAACAGCAAAACCTTCTTATTCAACAATAAATTAGTACTTATTTTGACCACAAGTTCAACTCGGTCAGCAAAGGTTAAGTTCAACTAAGATATGCTGATCCTCTATTTGGTTATCAGTGTGATTTTGCGTAGACTAGTTTGCTAAAGCTTAGCTCATACACTTTAAGGCATTATATTATGAGAATTTTGGTTGTTGAAGACGATCCTATTTTATCCCACCACTTAAAAGTGCAATTAAGCGATCTCGGCAATCAAGTTCAAGTGGCACTGACTGCCAAAGAAGGTTTTTATCAAGCCACTAATTATCCCATCGATGTCGCCATTGTCGATTTAGGGCTACCCGATCAAGATGGTATTAGCTTAATTCAACAACTCCGTGAAGCGGGTCTTAAAGCACCAATATTAATTCTCACGGCACGAGTTAATTGGCAGGATAAAGTTGAAGGCCTTAACGCCGGAGCCGATGACTATTTAGTGAAACCCTTTCAAAAAGAAGAGCTTGTTGCAAGGCTTGATGCCTTAGTGCGCCGTAGCGCAGGTTTTGTTAAACCCGTGATTTGCAGTGGAGAATTAAAACTCGATCTCGCCGCCAAACAAGTCACTCTGGGTGACGAAGTCATGGAAGTCACTGCCTTTGAATATTTAATCCTCGAATATTTGATGCGCCATTGTCATGAGGTTGTCGCCAAGCAACGTTTACTCGATGTGATTTATGGTGATAAGGAAGGCGATCCCAATACGATTGAAGTCATGGTCAGCCGCCTGCGTAAAAAACTGACCCGCGATGGTATAGATAACCCCATAGTGACCATCCGCGGCCAAGGATATAAATTTAACCTGCCATGCAATTAAGATTAAAATTCAAGAAACGTCTGCTGACACGGATGTTTCTCACCTCGCTATCAATTATTACCTTAGTGGGTTTTGGTCTCGCATGGATGGTTAATATTCTGCATGCGCAAAATAGTTATAACGAAGAAACTGCCCAACTCATTGCCGAAATTCCCCAAGTCGCCGCCGAATTACGGGAGCACGATCTTATCCCCGATACCAGTGCTTGGCTGGAAGAAAATAATAAACAAGAGCGCTATGTAATAGCGAGTTGCGATGACAAATTTAAGCAGGTTTGGACCTCATCCCTCGCAGTAGATCGTGGCTTATTTGATACCTGTGAGCGTTTTAACGAAATCCGTAACGACTCCCCGCCCTACTACCTCACCATGGCTGACGACAGAGGATATTTCGTCTATTTGCTCGCGGTAGAAATTGCCAGTGTGCATTACAACCTCCTCGTCATGAAAGATGCCGCCAAACTGGAGCAAGAATACAGTAAGTTCAGTAAACGTACTTATATTCGTTTAGCTATGGTATTGGCCTTAGCCTTAATTCTATTGGTCAGCGCCGCCTATTGGGGCATGCGTCCCTTGGTACGGATGCAAAATGAACTGCAATCAATTAACCAAGGTAAGAGTAAATCACTTTCTGAGGGCTATCCTGTTGAACTTGAAGGCGTAACGCAAGCACTCAACCAGATGTTGCAACAATCGAGTGCCCAACAACAGCGCTATCAAAATGCTATGAATGACTTGGCACACAGTCTTAAAACCCGCTTAGCCGCCGTGCATGCCATTACAGATGACGCCAGTTTGAGTAAACAATCGGCAAGCGAAAAGATCATGGAACAAGTCAGCCAGATGGATCAGCTGGTCAAATACCAATTAAAACGGGCCATGTTAGGCCGCCAAGGCCTGAAGCAAGAACAAACTGTTATCGCGCCCTTAGTCGATCAATTAGCACAAATGTTGTTTAAAATTTATCGAGAAAAACAAGTGCAGTTCTCGGCCAACATCTCCCCCTCTTTGATGTTCCCCGGCAACAAGGGTGACTTAATGGAGCTTTGTGGCAACCTTATGGAAAATGCTTTCCGCCTGTGTATCAGCCAAGTGCATGTATCGGCTAAAATTAACTCACAAGGTGAGTTTGAACTCATTGTTGAAGATGATGGCCCAGGTGTTGAAGAAAGCTTAAGACAGAAGATTATCCAACGTGGCGTGCGTGCCGATACTCAGTCTCCAGGGCAAGGGATAGGATTAGCTGTCTGTGATGAAATCGTTCACAGCTACGGTGGCAGCTTAAAAATTGAAGAAAGTCGCTTAGAAGGGGCGCTCTTTAGGATCCGTATCCCAGTGTAATAAACTGGGATACTATCAGGCAATCACCGCATATAACTGTTCGGCTCGATTAAACATGATCCAAGAAGTGGCAATATATTTGTCACCACTCACAGGTTTATTTCCCCGATGTGAATGAGTAAATCCCGCAGGCGCTATCACCATAGTGCCTTTTTTGGGGGAGATTTTACGCTGTTGATAATAAAATTCGGTTTCGCCGCCCTCTTCCACATCATTTAAATAAAACATATAGAGCACGACGCGATGCAGAGCTTCATTGTGGCCATTCTGCGGGAATTGCTCCGAATGCCAATGGGGATAACCGCCTTTATTTTGCTGATATTTTTGAATATTAATACTGCCACTGCGATACAAATACTTCACTAAGCCATCGGCCCTAGGCGCACCCAGCGTCGCAAAATTAGTCGGAGTTAGCGTTACAGGTTGGCCCTGCTCATCACTCACTGACACTGACACCGCACCCATTAATGCCATTGAATACTTTGTGAAATAATCTACCGCGCCCTTTAAGGTATAACCTAAGAGTTCGTTTCTGATGGGCTGCAGGTCGACGAAACTATCTAAGGTCAAATCGCGGCTGATCTTCTTCTCCAGATCAACGCCATTGCCCGTGTGTCCATCAACAACGCCAGCATGTTGCTCAAATGCCAGAATGAGACGGTCACACAAGTCATTCGGCAACGCATTAGGGTATACTTCAATAAAGTCCATACTTCCTCAATGGAGTGGCTACTTTCTAGGCTTACTATGCTGACATGTTAGTTAAGTAATTGTAAAGCAGCATCATTGAGATAAAATAACCCACATTACGCTTCACGATAACAAGAATATGAAAAAAAGCTGTAAAGTTTCAATCCATCAACTTCAAGTCGGCAACTTTGTGCGTTTGCCCGTGGCTTGGAAAGATCATCCCTTTTTATTCAGTAGCTTTCATATTAAACAAGCTGCGCAAATCGAGTTGATTAAAAATCTGGGCATAGAACATGTCATCGTCGATTTAGAACGCAGCGACGTCGCCCCGATACATGCTGATGCGGTCAACCCTATCAAATTGCCGCCAAGTGCTGAAATCAATGTGCTTAAAAACGACATGGATCAATACAAGGCTGAGCAAATCGAAGTACAAAAAAAATTACGCCGTGACATTAATAAAACTGAGCAAAATTTTACCCGCTCAGTAGCCATGATGCGCAGCCTCATCTCTAAGCTACGTAATCGCCCCTTAAATGCGGTCGATGACGCCAAAGATTTGGTCCACACCATAGTCGAACAGCTGCTCAAATCAGATAACTTAGTGCTGCATTTGATGAGTGATGCTAAGCAGGATGAAAGCATTTACTACCACTCCTTGAATGTTGCTATCCTCTCTATGCTGATCGCCAAAGAAATGGAATGGGATAGAAGTGAAATCGAAACGGTCGGTCTCAGTGCCCTGTTCCACGACGTGGGTAAATTAAAAATCCCACCACAAATTCTAAAAAAATCGACACCTTGGTCAGCACCAGAGCTTAATTTTATCAAGCAGCATCCTTTACTTGGGATTGAACTGCTCAAATTAGCCGATAATTTTCCCCAAGCAGCCTTACCTGCAATCACCAATCACCACGAGTTTCTCGATGGCAGTGGTTATCCCAAAGGCCTAAAGGAAGAGGCTCTCGATAAGGTATCGCAACTGATTGCGGTAGTGAACGAATATGACTCCTTGTGTTACCCAAGCCAACAGGGCAAAGCCAGAATGCCCTACGCCGCACTGGGGCATTTGTATAAGCAATACAAAACTAAGCTAAATCAAGAGTATATTGGCAAGATGATCAAGATGCTGGGCATTTACCCCCCCGGCAGTGTGGTGGAATTATCCAGCGGTCAATATGCCATGGTGATGTCGGTTAACTTAACTAAACTACTATGTCCAAAAATATTGGTTTACGATGCCTTAGTGCCCAAAGATCAGGCGCCTATCGTTGATCTGGAAATTGAAGGGATCAGCATAGTGCGCTGCTTACCACCTGCGGCGCTTCCTGAAAAAGTCCACGAGTATTTGAATCCGCGCGAGCGAGTGAGTTACTACTTTGGCGGCGATAGTCGTAAGTAGTTGATTAAGAAACTGGCTTAACGATTATGTCTAACGAGCTTCACTCATTTAAGCAAAGTCATCGAGTCTCACTCATTGAATAAAAGTCATTGAATGAACATGATTAATAAAAGTGATAACAATAAGGGTCGAATATTGCATTCGACCCTTGTTGTTAATTCAAGAAATAAACACAGCTCGCGCCAGGCTTATAACCAATGCTTACGTTTAAAGAAGAAGTAAGTACCTGCGGCACTGGCTAACATCATCACAATCGCCATAGGATAACCGTATTGCCACTCAAGCTCAGGCATGCTGGTAAAGTTCATCCCATAACTACTGGCAATCAAGGTCGGTGGTAGAAACACCACTGCGGCAACCGAGAAGATTTTGATGATTTTGTTCTGTTGCAGACCACTGAAACCCATGGCCGCATCGAGCAGAAAGTTTAACTTATCGAAAATAAACTGACTGTGGGGCATCAGCGACTCGATATCCGACAACATTTCCCGCAAGTCCTTTAAATGTTCATCGGATAACTGGCCACGATAATAACGCTGCATATAACGCAGTGAACGCTGAGTATCGAGCAAACTTAATCGAATTTTACCATTAGAGTCTTCTTGCAGAGTGATGAGCTTAAATACATCGTCAAGTTCATCGTTATCAAATACTTGCTCACCGACATTTTCAAGTACAGTGTAAACGTCTTCAATTAAGTCAGATAGATAATCCACTTTCAGATTAAATAACTCGAGAAACAATTCCTGCGGTGTCGATACTTCTAACCGCCCTAAACGCAAATAGTTACGCAGCAAACGGATAAGACCTACGTCTTCTTCCCGAATTGTCAGTAAAAAATTGCTACGAAGGTTGAAGGAAACGTTAACGCCGCGCACATCTTGTCCGACACGCTGTGGGAATAACGAATTAATATGCAAGCCGTCACTGTTTTGATAAAAACGTGCTGAGGCCTCAATTTCATTGATATCTTCTTCGTCAGGCACTTCTTCAACAGAAAAATGACTTAACCACTCTCGCTCCTCATCATCGGGTTTATACAGATCTAACCAAATGGTCGACGCGGGAATACTGTCCAGTATGCCGAGCTCTGTCACAGTAAGGTGACGATTATCATAGACATAAGCAGTAATCATTTGTCCTCCTGAAAAAAAACTTAAGTTAACGATTCCACTTAAGTGCAGGCTAAAAAATTGTCGCTAGTTTACCGCATAAGTTGGCAATGAAAAGGCGTGCAAGGTAATTTAGTAAAATAAATATGCCTTAGTCGGTTTCGATAATTGCCAACCGTTCTTGGGTCGAAAAGCGAATATGGATGCCATCGATAGTGACCATTTTCGAGTCTGAGATATCCCCTTTTCGCACACGATACTCGCCGTTATTGTCGGCATTCGGTGACACAATTCTCACAGTGACAATTCTATGCTGATCGCGCCAATACCAAACACTGTAACTCAGCAGGCTAAATCCAATCACCACAAACACACCCGTCAACAGGTATCGGCGCCACAGCGGTTCACTAAAACGCTTTGAACTGAGATTAACAGCCTGAGGTTCAATCTGACGCTTGCGTTTCACCAGCAAAAACCAAGCGCCAGCAATGACTAAGACTGTTAGTAAAATTTTAATGAGCATGGCTCTTTCCTCTGATAAACGTCCGCTTGTGCTCAATGGTCTCGATCAAGCCAGCAGCAATCTTGCATTGACCCTTCAATGCCACACAAGTTAGCGCATTATACGCAGAGTTATGTGGATAAACTGTCTTTGGGATCAAGCTTAAAGTGCACAGTCAAATAGACAAGGCGAATGTACAAGCCATACACATGCACATAGACATAGACAAAGCAGAACGTTGAAACAGAGTACAACAGACTTATGACAGGGCGAAAACACTGCGGGACCTATACCTAAAATTGATTGCTACAGATCACAACACTCAACATAAGTAAGTACCTGAAATTAAAAATCTTCAAATCCCTTCGCCATCCGCTGAATTTGTGCCAAAGGAACGCCGTGGCGATTGCGTGTCGCGCATTCCTGCTGATGAGCCAGACTGCTTGGTTCACCCACAAGCACAATTCTAACTTGATAACCTAAGGCTTTTGCCGCCGCTTCATAGGCCATGTATTCCCAGTGGCACAGATTGGTATTATCACAAATCACCACAGGCTCGCTTGAAGAAAGTGCCTGAATAAACCCCGTCAAATTACATTGATGAAACTCAGGTAATTTCTTGGCATCGAAACGGTATTCATCTTCATGGTAGAAAAAACTATCAGTCGAAAATACGCCACGTTGCCGCACGCCAATGGCTTTTTCTAAAGGAAGGGACAGAATGTAAGTTTCAACCCAATGTGACTTACCACTGCCCGGTAAGCCACGCATTATAATCGCAACTTTTTCGCTCATGTGTTCGACTCACTGCCAATCACTCGACCCGCTAAAATGGTATCAACCAACTGAGGCACTAACTCCCCCGCTTTTCCTGTGAGGTGATATTGAAACTGACTGTGTCTATCGGGTGCCATCATATTCACTTCGACTGTTTGAGCCCCATGATGGTTAGCTGTATCCACAAAGCCCGCGGCAGGATACACAGTGCCAGAGGTGCCAATGGCAATAAACAAGTCGCAGTTATCCAGCGCATCGTGAATTCGATCCATCCCTAAGGGCATTTCACCAAACCACACCACATGGGGGCGTAATCGCTGAGCCGGAATACAGCAAGTACAGCAATTATCGGCACCAAAGGGGTCACGTAAAATAAAGGTCTGACGTGAGCGCGGACAACGGCCTTTGGATAATTCACCGTGCATATGCAATAGACGACGCGAGCCCGCACGCTCATGCAGGTCATCAATATTTTGTGTGATGATAAGTAATTGACCTTTAAACTCCGCTTCCAACTTTGCCAAGGCCACATGCGCTGCATTGGGTTCAACCGTGCCACTGTGCAGTTGCAACCAACGACTATTGTAAAATCGCTCTACTAATTCAGCATCACGTTCATACCCTTCTGGTGTCGCAACGTCTTCAATATGATGCTCTTCCCATAGACCATCTTGATCGCGAAAGGTGCGTAAACCCGACTCAGCTGAGATCCCTGCGCCGGTTAACACCACAATTTGCTGGTACATGCTGATTCCTTATTATTTTATTTATTTGAATTATTCTCACTGACTTTGGCAGCCGTGAATATTATTCCTTGGTATAACCATACAAAAACTATGCTTGAATTGCCGCAAAATATTGTGATTTAACGCCTATTGACACAATTTATCTGCATATCGCCCTAGAAAGCCAGAACAAAGGTTTAAGTTTTCAACCTGAGCACCTATAATGGCAAACACTATCCACGGATGAACCTATTGGTTCTGCAATCAAGAGATTAGCAATGACAGATGGAAATCAAGCGCTAAAAAAAGCGGGTTTGAAAATTACCCTGCCACGAGTCAAGATCCTAGAACTGATGCAAGGACCTGAAAACCAACATATCAGTGCAGAAGATTTGTACAAGAAGCTGCTCGATATCGGTGAAGAAATTGGTCTAGCCACCGTCTACCGTGTGTTAAACCAATTTGATGATGCAGGTATTGTCAGTCGCCATCATTTTGAGAGCGGTAAAGCCGTTTTCGAACTATCGACTCAGCATCATCATGATCACTTAGTTTGCCTATCGTGTGGCAAAGTGATTGAGTTTTCAGATGAAGTCATCGAACGTCGTCAAGATGAAATTGCCATGAAACACAATATTAAGCTGACTAATCACAGCTTATATTTGTACGGCACTTGCACCAACGATACCTGTGAGCATAACGACGCCTAAGTCGGCCATTGTGTTTATAAAGCATTAAGCAAAAAACCAGCCTAAGGCTGGTTTTTTATTGGATGATGTTAACTGGTAAACCGCTATAACACCTTGGCGTAGATATTCACTTTATGGCCCATAAACTCATTTTGCTCACGCCAATGCATGCCCACACGCTTAGCCACACCTTCAGAACCGAGATTCCCTGCTAAGATAAGTGCAATCGTCTGATCAATACCAAAACGTTTAAATTCGGCTAATGCAGCAAATGCGGCCTCAGTACCAATTCCAGTTCCCCAATACTCAGGGAAATAACGATAACCCAGTTCGACTTCACTGAATTCTGGAATAAATTTCGGACCACAAAAACCAATCACCCGCTTATCGGCTTTATGCTCTACCGCCCAACGACCAAAACCATGTTGCTGATAATCAACTTGGATCACTTTGTGAAACAACTCAACCGCCTGCTCGCGAGCTGTAAATGCCGCGGTGGGAATGTATTTGAGCATCGCAGCATTACTGTTCATCAAATAAAGCGCTTCACAATCTTGCTCAGTAAATGGTCGAATAATTAACCGTTCAGTTTGGGTTATCATCTTTGCTCCTTCAAAAATGGCACTTAAAAATCAACCAATGGTTCGCTTAAAGTGCACTGGCGTAACGTCAACGACACTACGCCAATACCTCAAGCTTAACGGTGGAAATCACCACTGCGTTCAGGTTGATACAGGATTTCCTCAATACGCACTTTTACCATAGAACCACCCGGACCTGGCCATTCAATTTCATCACCTTGAGAGAGCCCTAATAATGCGCTGCCCACCGGCGCCAAAATAGAAATCGTGCCCGCGCCGTTCACGTCTTTTGGATACACTAAACGTAAACAGAAAGTCTCATTATTGGATGAAACGCTAAACTTCACTTCTGAATTCATGGTCACCACATTCGCGGGCACCTGTGATGCAGGCACAATATCGGCTCTGTCTAATTCAGCCTCCAATGCCGCTTTGCCCGGAAACGCATTTGCCGGCAGTGACTCCAATAATCGCTCTAGTCTTTCTAAGTCAATTTCCGAAATAATGATTTTAGGTGTTTTCACAGTTTTTCCCTCGTAAAAAATGTGATGTTTAAGCCGTTACTGTGGCTAACATCGAATCTGTTGCTTACCCTCCCCCAATGCGGTAAGCCCCATAAAACAAATACGCTCGCAACGATAGACTGCAACCGTGTTAAATAAATTTGAGTTCAAGATTTTTTTGCAGAACAGCACTGAAGCCATAAGCACTTAGCTCATGGTTAATGGCTCTACTCACATTATCCTCGCCAATGACACAAACGAGCGCGTAGTAGAGAAGCATCAATCTAACCCGTAGAAGCAAAAATATCTAGTCTTCATGGTGTTAGCTCAATCCCATTCCTGTCATTTACTGCGATTCGCTGCCGAAACTACAGCCAATAAAAAAGGCGCCTTAGGCGCCTTTTATATTCGAAAGGTTAGCTTACCAACCTGTACGAATACGCAGCGCTTTGCCGATATCAGCAAGCGAGCGGACAGTTGTCACGCCCGCTGCTTCTAATGCAGCAAATTTGTCTTCTGCAGTACCTTTACCGCCAGCGATAATCGCGCCAGCATGGCCCATACGCTTACCTGCAGGTGCAGTGACACCCGCAATATAAGACACAACAGGCTTAGTCACGTGTGCTTTAATGAAAGCCGCCGCATCTTCCTCAGCGTTACCACCGATTTCACCGATCATAACGATCGCTTCAGTCTGTGGATCGTTTTGGAACATTTCCAGTACATCAATGAAGCTAGTACCTGGAATTGGGTCACCACCAATACCTACGCAAGTAGATTGGCCGAAACCTTCATCCGTTGTTTGCTTAACCGCTTCATAAGTCAGAGTACCTGAACGAGAAACGATGCCCACTTTGCCTTTTAAGTGGATGTGACCTGGCATAATGCCGATCTTACATTCACCTGGGGTGATAACACCTGGGCAGTTAGGGCCGATCATGCGAACGCCAGTTTCTTCAAGCTTCACTTTAACTTGCAGCATGTCCAGTGTAGGAATGCCTTCAGTGATACAAACGATAAGCTCGATGCCACCGTCGATAGCTTCAAGAATGGCATCCTTACAGAAAGGAGCCGGAACATAGATCACAGAAGCAGTCGCACCAGTCGCAGCCACAGCGTCTTTCACAGTGTTGAACACCGGCAGACCTAAGTGAGTTTGACCACCTTTACCAGGAGACACACCGCCCACCATTTGCGTACCGTAATCGATAGCTTGTTGTGAGTGGAATGTACCTTGACCGCCAGTGAAACCTTGGCAAATTACCTTGGTATCTTTATTGATTAAGACAGACATTATTTGCCCTCCGCAGCTTTAACTACTTGCTCAGCCGCGTCAGTTAGACTGGTAGCTGCAATGATATCTAGACCTGATTTAGCTAATACTTCACGGCCAAGTTCAGCGTTAGTACCTTCTAAACGAACCACAACAGGTACTTTAACGCCCACTTCTTTAACAGCGCCGATAATACCTTCTGCGATCATGTCACAACGTACGATACCGCCGAAAATGTTAACCAGAACCGCTTTCACATTGCTGTCAGACAGAATGATTTTGAATGCTTCTGCTACACGTTCTTTCGTCGCGCCGCCGCCTACGTCTAGGAAGTTCGCTGGCTTGCCACCGTGCAAGTTAACGATATCCATAGTGCCCATCGCCAGACCTGCACCGTTCACCATACAGCCAACGTTACCGTCTAATGCAACGTAGTTCAGCTCGAACTTAGCAGCGTGAGCTTCGCGGGCATCATCCTGTGATGGATCGTGCATGCCTTTGATTTTTGGTTGACGGTAAAGTGCGTTACCGTCGATACCGATTTTACCGTCTAGACAGTGTAGGTTGCCTTCAGTGGTAATAACCAGTGGGTTGATTTCAAGCAATGCGAAATCATGATCAACGAACATAGTCGCCAGACCCATGAAAATCTTAGTGAACTGCTTCATTTGAGTTGGGTTTAAACCTAACTTGAAGCCAAGATCACGTGCTTGATAACCTTGTGGGCCAGTCAAAGGATCTATGATTGCAGTGTGGATGAGTTCTGGCGTTTCTTCTGCCACTTTCTCAATTTCAACACCACCTTCAGTCGACGCCATGAACACAACACGACGAGTCGCGCGGTCAACAACGGCACCTAAGTACAGTTCGTTAGCGATGTCGGTGCAGCTTTCTACTAAAATTTTAGCAACTGGCTGGCCTTTCTCATCAGTTTGATAAGTCACCAGATTTTTGCCTAACCAGTGTTCGGCAAAGGCTCTGATTTCTTCTTTATCGCCAGTGACTTTAACGCCACCTGCTTTACCGCGGCCGCCTGCGTGTACTTGACACTTAACAACCCATAAATTTCCGCCAATATGGCCTGCCGCTTCTACAGCTTCTTGGGCTGTATCACATGCAAAACCTTCTGACACTGGTAAACCATATTCGGCAAATAAGGATTTTGCCTGATACTCATGCAAATTCATGATGATCTATCCGTATACTTCTAATCAAATCCAACTGGCCCGTTTGGGCCAGTCACGAGGGTATGTCTGGCTATTTCTTTAAGCGCAATCTCTTATCGAGTTGTGTTACAGATCAAGCAGCAGACGAGTTGGGTCTTCTAGGAAGTCTTTAATCGCAACCAAGAAACCAACAGACTCACGGCCATCAACAATACGATGGTCATATGAGAGTGCTAGGTACATCATGGGCAGGATTTCAACCTGACCATTGACTGCCATTGGGCGATCTTTAATGGCATGCATGCCTAAAATCGCACTTTGTGGCAGGTTAAGGATCGGTGTAGACATCAGTGAACCGAAAACACCACCGTTAGTCACAGTGAAGTTACCGCCAGTCATGTCAGCCACAGTCAGCTTACCGTCACGGCCTTTAAGGGCTAAGTCACGAACTGCTTTTTCGATTTCAGCTAAGTTCATGGTATCTGTGTCACGTAACACTGGTGTTACCAGACCACGTGGTGTTGATACTGCAATGCTGATGTCGAAGTAGTTGTGATAGACGATATCATCGCCATCAATAGACGCGTTGACTTCTGGGAAACGTTTCAGCGCTTCAGTCACGGCTTTGATGTAGAAAGACATAAAGCCTAAACGAATACCGTGGCGCTTTTCAAAGATATCTTGGTATTGCTTACGGATATCCATGATGGGCTTCATGTTCACTTCGTTAAACGTCGTGAGCATAGCGGTAGAGTTTTTCGCTTCTAACAAGCGGTTTGCGATTGTCTTACGCAGACGTGTCATTGGCACGCGCTTCTCGCTACGGCCAGCCGCTAACGGAGCTACAGCAGGTGCTGCTGGCGCCGCTGCTTTAGGCGCAGACTTAACAAAAGCTTCAACGTCTTCTTTAGTAATACGACCACCCACACCAGTGCCTTTTACTTTGCTGGCATCAACATTGTGCTCTGCCAGTAAACGGCGAACAGATGGGCTTAACGCATCACTGCTTTCATCGCTGGTTTCAGCTGCAGGCGTTGCCGCTTCAGCTTGTGCTTTAGTGACTTCTTTGCCCGATACAGCACCGGCGATAAATTTAGCGATCACTTGTTCACCCAGAACAGTGGCGCCTTCTTCAAATAAGAACTCGCCAATGTGGCCATCTTCTGGCGCAACCACTTCAAGAACCACTTTATCGGTTTCAATATCAACCAGGTTTTGATCACGAGAAACTTGCTCGCCCACTTTCACATGCCAAGTGGCAATCGTGGCATCGGCAACAGATTCTGGTAGTACGGGTACCTTGATTTCGATACTCATGAAAAACTATCCTTTTATAAAATGTCTATTACTACAGTGTGATTGTAAGTTTCAGGGCACTGTTCACTAAAGATTCTTGCTGATGTGTGTGCAACTCAGGGTAACCACACGCTGGTGCAGCTGACGCTTCACGACCAGCATAAGTTAACTGTGCACCTGCAGGAACCGCGGCCCAGAAATGGTGTTGACTAGAGTACCAAGCACCTTGGTTCTGTGGCTCTTCCTGACACCAAACAAAATCTTTCACATGTTGGTAATCAGCCAAAGCAACGATCATTTCATCATGTGGGAACGGATATAACTGTTCGACACGGATTAACGCTACGTTAGTGATATTTTCTTTACGACGTTTTTCCAGCAGCTCGAAGTAAACCTTACCACTGCAGAAGACAACTCGGTCAACCTTGCTTGCTTCCAACGTATCGATTTCACCGATCACATTTTGGAAACTGCCATTGGCTAATTCTTCCAAGCTTGAAACCGCTAATGGATGACGTAGTAATGACTTAGGCGACATGACGATAAGTGGACGACGCATAGGACGCACCACTTGGCGGCGCAACATATGGTAGACCTGTGCAGGTGTTGAAGGCACACACACTTGCATATTGTGGTTAGCACACATCTGCAAGAAACGCTCTAAACGGGCGCTTGAATGCTCAGGGCCTTGACCTTCATAGCCATGGGGTAACAGCATAGTCAGACCACATAAACGGCCCCACTTCTGCTCACCCGATGACAAGAACTGATCGATTACCACTTGGGCACAGTTAGCAAAGTCACCAAACTGCGCTTCCCAAATAGTCAATCCACCGGGTTCTGCTGTGGCATAACCATACTCAAACGCCAGTACTGAGGCTTCAGATAATACTGAGTCAGTAATATCAATTGGGCCTTGTTCATCAGCAATATTGCGCAGTGGCATGTAAGTCGTGCCATCGTTTTGATTGTGCAATACAGCATGACGATGGAAGAAAGTACCGCGGCCAGAATCCTGACCTGTAATACGTACACGCTTGTTGTCTTCCAGAATTGAGGCATAAGCCAGCGTTTCTGCAAAACCCCAATCGAGTGGCTTCTCGCCTTTTGCCATCGCTAAACGGTCGCTATAAATCTTAGCAACCCGTGATTGCAATGGATGACTTTCAGGTACATAGCTCAGTTTGTCAGCCAGACTTTGTAAACGCTCAGCCGACATAGAGGCTTGATACGCTTCGTCCCACTCACGACCGATATACGGAGTCCAGTCAACAGAATGCAGCGTCATTGGGCGCCATTCTTTAACCACACAATCACCTTGATCTAATGCATCACGGTAATTATTGATAAGACCAGTCACATCATCAGCTGCCATCACGTTTTCAGCGATTAGCTTGTCTGCATAAATCTTACGTGGCGTTGGGTGTTTCTTGATCTTGGCATACATCAGCGGCTGAGTTGCACTTGGCTCATCGGCTTCGTTATGGCCATGACGGCGATAACAGACCAATTCAACCACCACATCACGTTTGAACTCGTTACGATAATCAACGGCTAACTGCGACACAAAAGCAACGGCTTCGGGATCATCAGAGTTAACGTGGAAAATCGGTGCCTGAACCATCTTAGCGATGTCAGTACAGTATTCAGTCGAACGAGTGTCCGCATGGTTAGACGTCGTGAAACCCACTTGGTTGTTCACTACGATGCGAATACTGCCGCCGACTTTAAAGCCACGGGTTTGAGACATGTTGAATGTCTCTTGTACTATCCCTTGACCCGCAATGGCAGAGTCACCATGAATAGTAATAGGCATGACTTGTAAGCCATCCTTACAACCGCGACGGTCTTGACGGGCACGTACAGAACCAATGACCACAGGGTTAACGATTTCAAGGTGCGATGGGTTAAAGGCCAGTGCTAAATGCACATTGCCACCCGGCGTTTCAAAATCAGAGGAGAAACCTTGGTGGTACTTAACGTCACCAGAACCGTGGGTATCAGCATGCTTACCCGCGAACTCGTCAAACAGTTCAGCTGGACGCTTACCTAATACGTTCACTAACACGTTCAGACGACCACGGTGAGCCATACCGACGACGATTTCTTTAGTACCGGCTTCACCTGCACGATAAATAATTTCGCGCATCATAGGCACTAACGCATCACCGCCTTCTAACGAGAAACGTTTCGCACCAGGGAATTTAGCACCTAAGTATTTTTCAATACCTTCTGCGGCGTTAAGGCCTTCAAGAATGCGTGTCTTAACACTTTTATCGTAGTTAGCTTTACCTAAGGAAGGTTCGAGACGTTGTTGGATCCAGCGTTTCTCATCGGTATCGGTAATGTGCATATATTCAGCACCGATAGAACCACAGTAGGTGGCTTTCAGCGCTTTTACCAAATCCGCGAGCTTCATGGTTTCGCCACCATGAGCAAAAGAACCTGTATTAAACTCACGTTCCATGTCTTCTTTAGTCAAGCCGTGGAAGGCAGGATCTAAATCAGCTACGGGTTCACGTTTCCACAGTTCGAGGGGATCAAGATTAGCACCTTGGTGACCACGGAAACGATGGGCGTTAATTAATTGCAGGACTTTAACTTGCTTAGCATCCATTTCAGGATCCGTCACACGAGCCGAGCTCTTATGGCGACCTTCTAACGCTAAACTGCGAAAATAATCACGTACTTTTGAGTGAGCAGCTTCAGGCGCATCAACAGAGGCACCGTTCACAGGAGGGAGATTATCAAATACCGCACGCCAATCATCAGCGACTGACTGTGGGTCTTCTTGATAGGCTTCATACATCTCTTCTACGTAGGTCGAATTTGCACCACTTAAGTGAGATGATTCGAGCCAGGCTTTCATGATGCCTTGGTGCATTTCTATTCCTTTCAAACTTTATACACGTGCTTAGCCATAGTATTAAATATGCAGTCTGTAGAGATTACCTTCGACGCATAATTTCTGCCGCCCCTAGATGTCCAGATATACGGCGCGTTGTCTTCCATTACATACGCAAAAGAGTCACCTTCTGCTACCAGAAAGTGACTCTTCAAGAGCTATATTATTATTGGTTTCAGCTCGGGTTCTCGCATTACACTGCTCGCTTCAACAGCATGGACTTAATATGACCAATTGCTTTAGTCGGATTAAGACCTTTTGGACAAACGTCAACGCAGTTCATGATGCCATGGCAACGGAACACGCTATAGGCGTCGTCCAGCTCAGATAAACGTTCTTCTGTAGCTGTATCGCGACTGTCGATCAAGAAACGATATGCATGAAGCAGACCGCTTGGACCGATAAACTTATCAGGATTCCACCAAAATGATGGGCAAGCCGTAGAACAACAGGCACACATGATACATTCGTACAAACCATCTAAATGAGCACGCTCTTCAGGGGATTGTAAGTGTTCACGAGCGGGTTGTTTCTCATCATTGATGAGATAAGGCTTGATCTTCTCATACTGCTTATAGAACTGAGTTAAATCAACAACTAAGTCACGAACAACAGGCATACCTGGTAATGGACGTATTTCTAATTTCTTGCCTTTAAAGGTTGAAATTGGGGTAATACACGCCAGACCATTCTTACCATTCATGTTCACGCCGTCTGAACCACACACGCCTTCACGGCATGAGCGACGGAATGACAAAGTCGGATCTTGCTCTTTCAACTTGATCAGTGCATCGAGCACCATCATGTCAGAGCCTTCAGCCACTTCTAAGCTGTAATCCTGCATATACGGTTTAGTATCTACGTCAGGATTGTAGCGATAAACTGCAAATGTCAATTTCATCTTTGCAACTCCTAGTAGGTACGTTTCTTCGGTGGGAATGCTTCACGTAACTTAGGTGCCATGTTCACTGCACGACGATCCATCGTTTCAGTGATTGGGTCAAATAAGCTGTGGCATAACCAGTTCTCATCATCACGCTCTAAATAATCTTCACGTGAGTGAGCACCGCGACTTTCGGTACGGAAGTTAGCCGCATAAGCCGTGGCGATTGCCGTTGCCATCAAGTTATCTAACTCTAAACATTCAATACGTTGAGTATTGAATTCACGAGAGTTATCAGACAATTTAGCATTTGCAAGACGTTCACGAATCACTTTCAACTGCTCTAACCCTTCAGCCATAGCATCGCCACGACGGAATACAGAGAAGTTTAATTGCATACACAGTTGCAGATCCTTACGGATTTGCGCTGGGTCTTCGCCATCTTTGTTGCTTTCCCAACGATTCAGACGCGCCAGAGAGGCAGCAATATCCGCATCACTTGCGTCTTTTGGATCGTCAGTCTCATCCAAAGCTTTACCTAAATGCTGACCCGCTGCGCGGCCAAAGACCACTAAATCAAGCAGTGAGTTACCACCTAAACGGTTTGCACCATGTACAGATACACAGGCAATCTCACCCACAGCGAACAGACCAATAACATCTTGTTCAGTGCCGTCTTCATTCTTACGAATAACTTGACCACTGACCTTAGTTGGTAGACCGCCCATCATATAATGACAGGTTGGTAGTACTGGAATTGGACCATCGGCTGGATCGATATGGGCAAAAGTACGAGACAATTCACACACGCCTGGTAAACGTGCTTCTAATGTTTCTTTTCCTAAGTGATCAAGCTTCAGTAAACAGTGTGGGCCTAATGGACCGTCTAAACCACGACCTTCGCGGATTTCAGTCATCATTGAACGTGCTACCACGTCACGTGATGCCAAATCTTTCGCGTTAGGGGCATAACGCTCCATGAAACGCTCGCCGTCTTTGTTCAGTAGATAACCACCTTCACCACGACAACCTTCAGTCACAAGTACACCCGCGCCAGCGATGCCAGTTGGGTGGAATTGCCACATTTCCATGTCTTGCATTTGCACGCCAGCACGCATTGCCATACCTACGCCGTCACCGGTGTTGATATGCGCGTTAGTTGTCGAAGCGTAAATACGCCCTGCACCGCCAGTCGCAAGAATCGTTGCTTTAGCTTTGAAATAAACGATATCGCCCGTTTCAATTTCAATCGCAGTACAACCCACAACGGCGCCATCATCGTTTTTAACGAGATCTAATGCATACCATTCTGAGAAGACTTGCGTCTTATGCTTAACGTTTTGTTGATATAAACAGTGAAGCAAAGCATGACCAGTACGGTCGGCAGCTGCCGCAGTACGCGCAGCCTGCTCGCCACCAAAGTTCTTAGATTGACCACCAAATGGACGTTGGTAAATCGTACCATTTTCGAAACGAGAGAAAGGCAAACCCATTTGCTCAAGTTCAATCACGGCTTCAGGACCGGTTTTACACATGAACTCGATCGCTTCTTGGTCACCGATAAAATCGGAACCTTTCACGGTATCGTACATGTGTTGTTCCCAATGATCTTCATGGGCGTTACCTAACGCAACAGTGATACCACCCTGCGCAGATACGGTATGAGAACGGGTTGGGAATACTTTTGATAAAAGCGCACAGCTTTTACCTTCTTTGGAAATCTGCAGCGCTGCACGCATACCAGCGCCACCGGCACCGATCACTACAGCATCAAATTCGCGTACTGGAATACTCACTTAGACACCCCACACAATAACAATGCCGGCCGCTAAATAACAAAATACGGTAACGACAAAGGTGAACTGTAAAACACCACGTAACGACGTGCACTTAACGTAATCTGTCAGCACTTGCCATACACCAATCCAAGCATGTACTAATAAGGCTACCAGCGTCAGAAGTGTAAACACTTTCATTGGCAGAGCACTAAATAGGCCATGCCAGACGTCGTAGGTGAGAGGGGAACTACATGCAATAAAGCCAACCAAGAAAATGGTGTAACAGGCGAGGATCACTGCACTAGCGCGTAGTAGAATATAGTCATGAACACCACTGCGTCCAAAACTTGCTGCATTGGTTACCATACCCAGATCCCCGCTATGATTGAAAAGGCTACCGTTAAGGCAAATACAGCTTTCGCTGATGCGGCACCCGATGACAATTCTTCCCAACGACCGGTATCCATTACTAAGTGGCGCAGGCCACCAAACAAGTGATAGGCCAGTGCAGTCATAATGCCCCACAGGATAAACTTCATCACGAAGTTATCGAATAGAGACTGTACGCCAGCGAAACTTTCAGCTGATGCTAAAGATGAATTTAGCAACCAAATGAGAATGCCAACTGCGAACAGCATGATGACACCGGAAACACGGTGAAGAATTGACACAATCGCTGTTGCAGGAAAGCGAATGGTCTGCAGATCTAAATGGACAGGTCTTTGCTTTTTCACGTTCTGCTCACTCAGCTCCATTGAGCATTTTTTTTGTTATGTGAACCGCTTTTGTACAAACTTTAAACAGGAGGTTAATCACTGCAAAAGTAAACACAAAAGCAAAGTTTAAACAAACAGTTAACTATCTGAGCACGCACTCATTTAACATGTAAACAAAGGGTGCTTTATAATCGTTGTTTGCGGCCCTTATTGGGCGAGGCAAGTATACTCGCGGCAAATGTCAAATACAAACATCACAGAATGCAAATTATGTTTTTTTGACTATTTTTTACTGTAAGTGCCAGTTACAAATAGAAAAGTAAAGGCTTTTATACCATGGTCTAACAAATTTAAACGCTTATTTAAATTGAAATGTGATCTAGAATGGCTGTAAAGTAATGGCGGTTTGACATGCCGCACTCACAGATAAGAACTAAGTAAGGAGAACGGGGTATGGCTGATTTAAAAGCCAAATTAGAATTACCAGGGAACGACTCGATAGAATTGCCAGTAAAGCAGGGAACCGCTGGTTTTGACGTAATCGATATCAGTAAACTTGGCAGCAAAGGTTACTTTACTTTTGATCCAGGTTTTCTTGCGACTGCCTCCTGTGAATCTGCAATTACCTATATTGATGGTGATCTAGGTATATTGTTACACCGTGGCTATCCAATCGATCAACTTGCCGTTGACTCCGATTACCTAGACCTGTGTTATTTGCTGCTTTACGGTGAACTACCGACCAAAGCGCAATATACTGAGTTTGTACATACAGTTAAAACCCACACTATGGTTCACGAGCAGCTAGCCTTCTTCTTTAGAGGTTTCCGTCGTGATGCACATCCTATGGCCATGTTATGTGGTGTGACGGGTGCATTATCTGCATTTTACCAAGACTCTCTGGATGTTAACGATCCACGTCACCGCGAAATCGCCGCTTATCGCTTAGTCTCAAAAATGCCTACGATAGCAGCCATGTGCTACAAGTATTCTTCAGGCCAGCCATTCGTGTACCCACGTAATGACTTAAGCTATGCAGGCAACTTCTTAAGCATGATGTTTGCTGTACCGTGCGAAGAATACGTCGTGAACCCTATTGTTGAACGTGCAATGGACAGGATCTTCATTTTACATGCAGATCATGAACAAAACGCATCGACTTCAACAGTACGTTTAGCCGGTTCTTCAGGTGCAAACCCATTTGCGTGTATTGCAGCGGGTATCGCATCTCTTTGGGGCCCTGCACACGGCGGCGCTAACGAAGCCTGTTTGCAAATGTTAGAAGAAATCGGTTCAGTAGACCGTATTCCTGAATTCATTGAACGCGCTAAAGATAAAAATGATCCTTTCCGTCTGATGGGCTTTGGACACCGTGTTTACAAAAACTTTGACCCACGAGCCAAAGTGATGCGTGAAACCTGTCATGAAGTGCTGAAAGAACTGAAAGTACAAGATCCACTCTTGGATGTGGCAATGGAGCTTGAGCGCATTGCACTTGAAGACGAATACTTCATTTCTAAAAAGCTGTATCCAAACGTCGACTTCTACTCTGGCATCATCATGAAAGCCATTGGTATTCCAACCAGTATGTTCACTGTGCTATTCGCACTGGCACGTACTGTAGGCTGGATTGCACACTGGAAAGAAATGTTAGATCAACCAGGCCACAAAATCAGCCGTCCACGTCAGTTATACACTGGCGAAACTGCGCGTGATTTCGTCGCACAAGACAAACGCTAAGTCCCCACGACTTATGCATTAAAAAGCGCCTGAGGGCGCTTTTTTCATATCAAACAATCGCCTTTTACACTCCCTTTGTTAGACAAAATACATTGTTGCAATTGCCTACTTGCGTAACCGCTGTTAACCGCCTTTAGTTATTCTCATCACTTTTTAAACTTTTTAGCTACATTTAGTGAAATTCGCACATTAGCCTTAACTTAAATATAGCTTAACTATATGAAATTAAGCTATATTTAATGTTGGCACGGTTTCTGCTCTCAAATGGCATCACAATAAAGACAACAGGTAACATTCTTATGGAAAAGTCAAAAATTGCTCAATTCACCCTCCCACTGCTAATGATTTCGATGCTAGCAGCCTGTGGTGAGGAAGAAGTGGTCAAAAAAGAAGAAAAATATGCCATTCCCGTCGAAACCACTACAGTGATGCAAGGAAACGTTTCTTCTTTTTACAGTACAACTGCCACCTTAGAAGCGCCACAGGAAGCCAATGTAGTGAGTCGTATATCAGGGCTCATTGAATCTCTCGCTGTTGAAGAAGGTGACCGCGTTCAAAAGGGCCAAGTGCTGGCTGTTATTGATGCCAAGAGGCAGCAATATGATTTAGACCGCTCAGAAGCCGAAGTCAAAATCATCGAGCAGGAATTGAATCGTCTGAAGAAAATGAGCAACAGAGAATTTATCAGCGCGGATTCAATGGCCAAACTTGAATATAACTTGCAAGCCGCTATCGCTAAAAAAGATCTCGCCGAACTGCAAGTAAAAGAAAGCCGCGTACTGTCCCCTATTAGCGGCGTAGTAGCTAAACGTTATGTGAAAGCTGGCAATATGGCGAAGGAATTTGGCGACTTGTTCTACATCGTCAATCAAGATGAACTCCACGGTATTGTTCATCTCCCAGAGCAACAGCTTGCGAGCTTAAAACTCGGCCAAGAAGCACAAGTGTTTAGTAATCAACATAGCAAGAATGCTATCCACGCCAAAGTGTTGCGCATAAGCCCGATTGTCGACCCACAAAGTGGCACCTTTAAGGTGACACTTGCTGTGCCGAATCAAGAGGCGCGCCTTAAAGCTGGCATGTTTACCCGGGTTGAGCTCAAATACGATACCCACGAGAACGTGATTACTGTTCCCTACAGCGCCTTGATCAACCAAGACAACAAACAAGCGCTTTATGTTATTGATGGTACCAATGCGAACCGTCGTGAAGTCGAAATTGGCTACCGTGAAGGTGATTCGGTAGAAGTGATTACAGGTATTAACCCCGGTGAGCAAGTCGTTACCCGTGGCCAGCAAAACTTGAAAGACCAATCCTTAGTCGAAGTGATCACCCCACTCGATCTTGCTTCCGCTAAGAACTGATAGGAGCCTTTCATGTCAATTATCAGCACTTCCGTTAAACGGCCAGTCACGGTATGGATGTTCATGCTGGCAGTGATTTTATTCGGTATGGTGGGATTTTCCCGCCTAGCGGTGAAGTTACTGCCAGACTTAAGCTATCCCACATTAACCATTCGCACTATGTATGACGGCGCGGCGCCAGTTGAAGTCGAACAGCTCGTCTCTAAACCAATTGAAGAAGCCGTTGGCGTGGTCAAAGGCTTACGTAAAATCAGTTCTATTTCGCGCTCAGGCATGTCGGATGTGGTGCTTGAGTTTGAATGGGGCACAACAATGGATATGGCGAGTTTAGATGTACGTGAAAAACTCGACACTATCGCTCTGCCGCTCGATGTAAAAAAGCCCTTATTACTGCGTTTTAACCCCAACCTTGACCCTATTATGCGTCTCGCGCTGTCTGTGCCCAATGCCTCTGAAGCCGATCTCAAACAAATGCGCACCTATGCAGAGGAAGAACTTAAGCGTCGTTTAGAGGCGCTATCTGGGGTCGCCGCCGTGCGTTTATCTGGCGGCCTAGAGCAAGAAGTGCATATTCAGCTCAATCAAGAAAAACTGTCGCAGCTCAATCTCAATGCCGATGATATTAAACGTCGTATTAATGAGGAAAACATCAACCTCTCTGCGGGTAAAGTGATCCAAGGTGATCGCGAATACTTAGTACGAACGCTAAACCAATTCAACTCATTAGATGAACTCGGCCAAGTGATCGTCTATCGCGACGAGCAAGCTTTAGTCCGTTTATTCGAAGTTGCTACCATCACAGATGCTTACAAAGAGCGTAGTGATATCACCCGCATCGGCAGTCAAGAATCGATTGAACTGGCCATTTATAAAGAAGGTGATGCAAATACTGTCGCTGTCGCCAAAAAACTGCGCGATGAACTCGTCAAAATCAATCAAGACCCTAAGCAAAATAAGCTCGAAGTGATTTACGATCAGTCTGAGTTTATCGAAAGTGCGGTCAGCGAAGTCACCTCTTCTGCGCTGATGGGCAGCTTGTTATCTATGCTAGTGATTTACCTGTTCTTGCGTAATATCATCCCGACACTAATTATTTCTATCTCGATTCCCTTCTCAGTGATCGCCACCTTTAACATGATGTATTTTGCCGATATCAGCTTAAACATCATGTCATTAGGTGGTATTGCCCTTGCCATAGGTCTCTTGGTCGATAACGCCATTGTGGTATTAGAGAACATTGACCGCTGCCGTAGCGAAGGCATGAGTAAATTAGAAGCCGCAGTGACGGGAACTAAAGAAGTGGCAGGCGCGATTTTTGCCTCAACACTCACCACTCTTGCGGTGTTTGTGCCGCTAGTATTTGTGGATGGGATTGCTGGCGCCCTCTTCTCAGACCAAGCGCTAACGGTCACTTTTGCGCTGTTAGCATCGCTATTAGTCGCATTAACGTCCATTCCAATGCTGGCATCACGTGAAGGCTTTAAAACCTTACCCGCGCTGATAAAAACGACACCTAAGGATAAACCCACCACTAAAATGGGCAAGCTTAAACACTATAGTGCGACTGTGTTTTCTTTTCCTATTCTATTAATTGTTAGTTACTTACCTAGTGCACTACTGAGCTTAGTGTTGATTTTAGGCCGCTTTTTCTCATGGCTTATTGGTCTAGTGATGCGCCCGTTAAGCTCAGCATTTAACTTTGTCTACCACAGTATTGAGAAGGTTTATTACAAGCTTCTGGCCTCGGCGCTGCGCCAACAGAAAGCAACGCTGTTACTCACGATTGCAATAACAGGCGCTTGTATTAGTTTGTTACCGCGACTTGGTACGGAGCTTATTCCGCCAATGAATCAGGGCGAGTTTTACGTGGAGATCTTACTGCCGCCGGGTACGGCTGTGAGCGAAACCGACAAGATATTACAGCAACTTGCACTGTCAATTAAAGACAGAGCCGAAGTTAAACATGCTTATAGTCAAGCCGGTAGTGGCGGTTTGATGACTTCGGATACTGCCCGCGGGGGTGAAAACTGGGGCCGCTTGCAAGTGGTGCTTAACGACCACAGTGCCTATAACGCAGTCACTCAAGTATTACGTGATACTGCGCGCCGTATTCCTGAACTTGAAGCGAAAATTGAGCAACCTGAGTTATTCAGCTTTAAAACGCCACTAGAGATTGAGCTCACAGGTTACGATTTAAACTTACTCAAACGCAGCGCAGATAGTCTCGTCAAAGCATTATCCGCATCGGAGCGTTTTGCCGACGTGAACACCAGTCTACGTGATGGTCAACCTGAGCTAAGTATCCGTTTCGATCATGCAAGGTTAGCGGCTCTAGGAATGGATGCGCCAACGGTTGCAAACCGTATTGCCCAACGTGTTGGTGGTACTGTTGCCAGTCAATACACAGTGCGTGACCGTAAGATTGATATTCTGGTGCGCAGTGAACTCGCGGAGCGGGATCAAATCAGCGATATCGATGCCTTAATCATCAATCCGAATAGCAGTCAACCTATTGCATTAAGCGCAGTTGCAGAAGTTTCATTGCAATTAGGCCCATCTGCGATTAACCGCATCAGCCAACAACGTGTGGCTCTCGTATCAGCTAACCTCGCCTATGGTGATTTAAGCGATGCGGTTGCACAGGCGCAGCAGATACTATCGCAACAAGTGTTACCCGCATCGGTTCAGGCCCGTTTTGGTGGTCAAAATGAGGAAATGGAGCACTCGTTCCAATCACTCAAAATTGCCCTTATCTTAGCGATTTTCTTAGTGTATTTAGTCATGGCGAGTCAGTTTGAATCACTATTACATCCCTTGCTTATTCTCTTTGCCGTACCTATGGCATTAGGTGGCAGTGTACTTGGGCTTTATATCACCCAAACTCATTTGAGTGTGGTGGTATTTATTGGCCTTATCATGTTGGCGGGGATCGTCGTGAACAACGCGATTGTGCTTGTGGATCGGATCAATCAACTGCGTAGCGAAGGTGCTCAAAAACTTGATGCCATTCGCGATGCAGCTAAATCGCGCCTACGCCCGATTATGATGACAACCCTCACCACGACCTTAGGCTTATTGCCGATGGCGCTAGGTCTAGGTGATGGCTCAGAGGTGCGCGCACCGATGGCGATTACGGTGATCTTTGGTCTGAGTTTATCAACACTACTGACCTTAGTAGTGCTCCCAGTGCTCTATGCCCTATTCGACCGTAAAGAATACGCAGTAACTGGCTCACATGTAAACGTAGAGGAGGCTCGCCCATGAACCTCACCCGTTTAGCCATTAAGCGCCCCGTAACCACCAGCATGTTCTTCTTTGCTATCTTGCTGTTTGGTCTCGCCTCGAGTCGCCTATTACCGCTGGAAATGTTCCCCGGTATCGATATCCCACAGATAGTGGTGGAAGTGCCTTACAAAGGCTCGACCCCTGCTGAAGTGGAGCGCGATATTACCAAAGTGCTGGAGGAATCCCTCGCGACTATGGGTGGGATTGATGAGCTTGAATCAGAATCCTCCCAAGAAGGCGCCGAAATCGAAATCAACATGAAGTGGGGGGAAAACGTTGCCACTAAGAGCTTAGAAGCGCGGGAAAAAATCGATGCTGTGCGGCATTTACTGCCCAAGGATGTGGAGCGGGTCTTTATCCGCCAATTCTCCACCGCCGACATGCCTGTGCTCACCATACGCATCTCAAGTGATCGTGAGCTTTCAGGTGCATTCGATCTACTCGATAAACAGCTCAAGCGTCCGCTTGAACGTGTTGAAGGTGTCTCTAAGGTCAGCCTGTACGGCGTTGAGCAAAAGCAAATTGAGGTACGCATCAATGCCGATCGCCTTGCCGCCAGTGGATTTTCAGCCACGGATTTGCAACAACGTCTCGGCAGAGAGAACTTTGTGCTGAGCGCAGGTACACTCAGGGCCAGTAATATCGTTTATCAAGTTTCACCTAAGGGTGAGTTTAGAAACCTTGAGGATATCAAAGCACTAGTACTGATCCCCGGATTGACCTTAGGCGATATCGCCGATGTGCAATTTGCCCTACCTGAACGTATCGAAGGTCGACATTTAGATAAGCACTATGCCGTGGGTTTGGATGTGTTTAAGGAATCTGGCGCTAACTTAGTCGAAGTGTCAGACCGTGTCATGAAGGTGATTGAGCTTGCGAAGCAGGACCAACAGTTCCAAGGTATTCGCCTATTTATCATGGAAGATCAAGCCTCTGGAGTAAAATCTTCACTAATGGATTTGCTGCTTTCAGGGTTAATCGGTGCACTGCTGTCCTTTGTCGTGCTGTACTTATTCCTGCGTAATTTGAAAATGACTTTAGTGGTTGTGTCATCCGTGCCTATTTCAATCGGTATGACGCTCGCCGCTATGTATCTACTCGGTTACAGCTTGAATATTCTGTCTATGATGGGACTCCTGCTCGCCGTCGGTATGTTGATTGATAACGCTGTGGTTGTCACTGAGAGCGTACTGCAGGAAAAACAAGGTAAACACCCTAAAGACAATGAAGAGTCAGTCATGACGGGGGTCGATAAAGTGTCTCTGGCGGTATTGGCAGGCACAATGACAACCGCCATTGTATTTTTACCTAATATTTTTGGCGTAAAAGTCGAGATCACCATTTTTCTAGAGCATGTTGCTATTGCGATTTGTATCTCACTCGCCGCGTCGCTATTGGTCGCAAAAACCTTAATCCCTTTGATGTTGACTAAGTTCCACTTTGACATCGCACCCGAAAAGGATGCGGGTAAATTACAACGTTTCTACAATAATACCCTAGATTGGGTATTGCTCAGACCTTGGCGTTCAGGCGTGATTGCTGTAGCGATCCTCGCATCCACCGCCCTGCCACTATCTATGGTTAAACAGGACCAAGAAGACAGCGAGAGCAATGAGCGAATCTACATTAACTATCAAGTAGAAGGTCGACATAATCTCAATGTCACTGAGGCGATGGTCAACCAAATGGAAGAGTATCTTTATAACAATAAAGAGGAATTCCATATTGATTCTGTCTACAGCTATTATGCCTCTGACGATGGCTCATCAGTGATCCTCCTAAAGAAAGATTTGCCTATGTCAGTGGATGAGTTAAAAAAGAAAATCCGCAGTGGCTTCCCTAAGTATTCCATCGCCAAACCGCAATTTGGCTGGGGCAATGACAACTCTGGCGTGCGAGTCACACTGACAGGACGTTCAACCTCTGAGCTGATTAACTTGAGCGAGCAAGTTATTCCTTTGTTGCAAAATATCAAAGGATTGCAAGATGTTCGCTCCGAGCTTAATGGCGCTCAGCAAGAAGTGATTATCCGCATTGATAGACAAATGGCGGCGCGGTTAGATTTAAAACTCAATGAAATTGCCTCAAGTATCTCCATGGCACTGCGCGGTTCACCGCTGCGATCCTTCCGCCACGATCCTAATGGCGAGCTGCGCATCGAAATGGCCTATGAGAAAGAGTGGCAAAAGTCACTTGAGAAACTCAAGCAGTTACCCATAGTACGCCTCGACCAAAGAGTGTACACCTTAGATAATCTGGCGAAGATTGAGATCCAACCCCGCTTCGATACTATCAAACACTTCAATCGCCAAACCTCGCTGTCGATTGGGGCTAACTTAGAAAACCTCACCACAGAAGAGGCGCAAACTAAGATCAAGCAAGTGATGGAAAATATCCGTTTCCCCGATGGTTACGACTATTCACTCCGTGGTGGCTTCGAGCGCCAAGATGAAGATCAGAACGTGATGGTGACTAATATGCTCTTGGCTGTCGCGATGATTTATATTGTTATGGCGGCGTTGTTTGAATCTCTACTATTACCAACGGCGATTATTACCTCGATCCTATTTTCCATCACAGGTGTATTCTGGGCGCTGTTTATCACAGGCACCCCTATTTCTGTGATGGCAATGATAGGTATCTTGATTTTAATGGGGATTGTGGTAAACAACGGTATCGTTCTGGTGGATCAAATCAATCAGATGACACCGGATCTCGACAAATTGTCTGACACCATTCGGGAGGTGTGTATCACCCGTTTGCGGCCAGTGTTAATGACAGTAGGTACAACAGTACTGGGATTAGTCCCACTGGCGATGGGTGATACCCAAATCGGTGGCGGCGGCCCGCCATATTACCCCATGGCAATCGCCATTATCGGTGGCTTATCGTTCTCGACAGTGACTAGCTTGTACTTAGTCCCCCTGTGCTATCAAGCTTTTTATCGGATGCGTCACCGCGCAGCGATTCGCTTAGGCCAAGCCGATCACTTTGCCAAAAAACTGTTACCTTGGACGGTTTAGTTGTCTTGGATAGCTGATGTTCTTGAACAGTTCAGCAATCTTTGACAACTTAGTATGCCATTGAATTTGTAATAAAAGGCTGCTGTGCGGCCTTTTTTATTTTACGAATTACGCTCTATACTTTTACTGCGGTAAAACCCTAAACTGGATCATAAACAATTGCTCAAGACCGGGATAAATTTCTGCAATCACATTACGTAGCTGCGGCAACGTCATATTCTCTTGCTTAGCATGAATGTCTGAGAGCCCAGTTAAGGTCACTGGCACGACATCAATAATATGGATATCACAAAACCAGCGGTCAGTTTCGAAGGTTGAAACGGGAAGCGTTTGACCTGCAATCACATGGGATTCCGTTTCATCACGCAATGTAATGGTTTTAGTGCCACTTAATATATCGTGCTCAAAGCGCTCAAAAAAAGTGATTTTAGTTAATAACACACATCTTCCTCGGCTCAGGATATGAGCAATAAAAGAACAGTAGAGTCAATTTTTCAAACTCATAATGCTAGGCAATATAATGGCTTTTGATCCACACTGACAGCCTATACCGCAGAATTTGCAGCATTTGTCGTGTGAAATACTAACAGTACCGTTTGAGTCAAATTGTTATGCTAACGCCATATAGCAAAACTAGTTCCCAAAGAGTAGCCGTTGTTTTCGACAAAATTCAGCAAAACATGGTCAGTTCGCTCAGATTGAGTTAGAATCCCGCCTCAATTGAGCCCTTGGCCTCATATTCCTGCGCGTAGCGGGTGCGAAACGAAATTAGAGACGTCATGAACAAGAAACAAAAGATCATCAAGAAAATAGCTAAACGCGCTAAGGCCAGACTGAATAAAGTCGACCCAGTGACTATCGGCTCACCTGCAAAATCAGGTTACATCTCTAAGGCTGATCGCGCAAAAATGGCGGCATCAGAAGCCGCGACTGAACAAGTCGAAGGCCAACAAGACACGCCAAGTATTGAAGAATAAGCAGTAACGAAGAATAAGAAGTTCAGCAGAATAGTCTTTTAGCCGGCGTATTTTGGCATTGTTAGCTTAATTAAATGAAGTGCAAACGCCGTTTCAAACAAAATGCCACAAGCAATCTTGTGGCATTTTGTTTTTCAGCATTCCTATCATTAGCAGCTTTCTGACTGCTCCTCATTATTAAGAGCTCATTTTTATCTGCGTTCTTGCCCACAGCTTCTACATGGCGCAGCTAAGCCACATAACGTCAATTAGGCTTTTTCCCCTCGTCTAAATAGGGCAATACGGGCTCATTCTCTTGCTCCTCCGTTAATTGCGCCATCTGCACGCAAGAGGATGAAAGCGGATTGGTCGCACTCGGTAAGTTCTGTGCAACACAATTAGCGATTTCCTCTTCCTCACTCAGTACGACATTGCGGGGGATAGCATTCGCAGCATCAAGATTAGGCGCGGCTGAAAACTGTGCCTGCGCCGCCACTTTATCCACTAAACGATAGGCAACCCACACACCTAATGTACCAAACAAAATAGACCCTAAAATTTGCCCAATCAATACACCGTAAACACCGCCCCAAAGTGCACCAAAATACACAAAAGGCACAGTGCCTAAAGTGGCTTTACCTACGTTAAATAGCGTGGAATATTTGGCCTTGCCAAGATTATTAAAGGACGCATTCGCCACGAATAAAATCCCCGAAAAGATAAAGAATACCGCAATATAACTGCAGAAAAAGTGAATAAGATCAGCGCTATTGCCCTTCATATCAAACACACTGACCAAATGTGACTTAAGCATAAACAGCAACAAAGACATTACCAGCACATACACAGTACAAAACTGAATCGCCCGCGTTAAACTCTCACGTACTCGGTCAAACTGACCTGCGCCAAAGTTTTGCCCAACAATAGGTCCAATCGCGCCAGAGAGTGCAAAGATCATCCCAAAGGCCACAGGGATTAAACGCCCTAATACTGCCCAACCTGCCACATAAGCGTCACCGAAATCGGCGATCGCTCGGGTCACAAAGGCATTTCCGATGGGAGTTGCCACATTGGTTAACATCGCAGGGCCTGCAATGGCAAAGATGGGCTTAAGATCGGCGACAAAATGTGCCTTATCAAAATGGCCTAACAACTTATGCTTAACCACCACACCGCGAGCGGCAATCACAAATACCGCCACCCGCGCTAAAACGGATGCCAATGCAGCACCTTCAATCCCCATGGCGAACATGAAGATAAAAATCGGATCGAGTACAGCATTAACGCCGCCCCCCGCTAAGGTCGACATCATAGATAACTTTGCATCACCCACGGCGCGCAAAGCCCCGCCGAGCGCCATTGCAAGACAGATAAAAGGCAAGGAAGGCACGAGAATATACAAATAGCTCGCAGCAAGTTCTGCCGTATGACCACTCGCGCCGACTAAGGCAACTAGCTCAGGAATAAAGGTGGTGACCACAGCCGCCACCAGCACACTGATCAGTGTCGTCACAACCGCGCTATTGAGTAATAAACGCTTTGCCAACACCACCTCTTTTGCGCCAATCGAGCGAGACACTAAAGCCCCTAATGCAATCGATAAACCAATTCCAATCGATGTGGTAAAAAACGAAATACTCCCCGCATAGCCCACAGCCGCCGCAAGTTCATGCTCTCCCAATAGGCTCAGGAAAAAGATATCCAGTAAATCCACGACAAATAAGGCAGAAATCCCTACCGCGGCGGTCGAACTCATCACTAAGATATGGCGTAATATGGGGCCTTCAACAAACTTGGCTTGCGTCATACGTGTCTTTTACCTACAAAAATAAAAAGTGTTCGCCGAAGTCATCATGAAACGCCTTTATCAACGGGCACATCTAGGCTATCTAGCTCACATCCACAACGACTACAATACATGGCATCAATATCATGACCTGTCTTATGGCATTGATTGCACGAGCGTAAATCTCGATGACGCCCTACTTCTTGGGATATCTCGGCAGTTAAAATCCCCGTTGGGATTGCGATAATCGAGTAACCAATCAGCATAGTAAAAGCCGCAATCGCCTGACCTAATCCGGTTTTAGGGGTAATGTCGCCGTAACCGACTGTAGTAATAGTCACAATTGTCCAGTACACAGATTTAGGGATTGAACTGAAACCATTATCAGGCCCTTCAACCACATACATTACTGAACTCAGTACCATAACGATCAAACTGACCGAGAAGAAAAACAAAAAAACCTTACGACTCGACTGCATCATCGCCCTAAGTAGAACATTTCCTTCACTCAAATAACGCAGTAATTTGAGTACGCGGAAAATCCTAAACAGCCTAAGTATCCGGATAACTAAGGTAAAGTTAGCACCAGGGATCAGCAACGCCAGATAACTTGGCAATACCGATAACAAATCCACTAAACCATAAAAGCTGCGAGCATATAACACAGGATGAGTCGCGCAGTACAAACGTAGGCCATATTCAATCGTAAAAATAATGGTAAATACCCATTCCAACACAGAAATAAGCTGGCCGTATTCGCGATGGAATATCTCTACTGTGTCGAGGAACACTAAGCCGACACTCAACACAATACACACCATGAGGGCGATATCAAAATAGCGGCCAGCGGGAGTATCAGTGCCAAAAATAATGGTACGTAATTGACGTTTTAACGGACTTTCGGATTCGATATTCTCAGACATAAAAGCTTTTACTTCCTTGCAACAAACTGACTAACACAGGGATTACAGCATAAATATGCCACGAGTCTGCCATGCAATTGCACCTAGCTCAAAATTATCTACTCACAGTAGGATAAAATTGCGGTATGATGCCGAAAAAAGCCAACAACCTGTGTTTATTTTCGAGGACTCCATGCGCGCCACCCTACTTTCCACATTGACATCTCTCACTGTGACTATCGCGGCTCTCGTTTCACCCGAATTACATGCCTCTGGCATGGGTAAAGTGGATCTGGTGGTGATCACTAAATCCGAATCCAGTATGGCTTTATTACGCGATGGCAAAGTGCTCAAACAATATCGCATCGCCATGGGTGACCTACCCGCTGGACACAAATTAAAGGAAGGCGATCAACGCACACCACAGGGGCGTTATACCCTAGATTATAAAAAGCCTGATAGTGCTTATTATAAATCGATCCATATTTCCTATCCTAATGAAGAGGATAAACTCAGAGCCAAAGCCTTAGGCATTAGACCCGGAGGCATGATCATGATCCACGGCCAAAACCCTAAGTCTTCATTGCCGCCAGAACAAGCCCAGCAATACAACTGGACTGACGGCTGTATCGCGATTACCAACGCCGAAATGGATGAAGTGTGGAAAGTGGTCGATGAAGGAACACCAATTGAGATTTGGCCGTAATCTTAGCCAATATCCAGATGGCAAAATGCCAAATAGATAATTGAACGATATCAAACACGCCCAGCTTAATGGGCGTTTTTATTTAACCTTTTAAAGCATGATGTTAGTTGTAATAGTCTCGGTCATTTACTTAAGGGATAAAACTAACGCCAATAGAAATGCCTTGGAGTATTTATGCCTAAATTCAACGAGCCTGTTGCGCCGCACAGTGCAAACCTCAGCTATGAGCAATTAATCCAAGGCTGGCCCGCCTTCGAAGCACAGATTTTAGCCTTGCTTGAAACCTTAGACTTAGCAGATAAAGCACTGGTTTGCGACCATGTCGCGCTGCGCGTCAATTCCATCGCCAGTGCCGATGCCCTGCGCGACGCCTTTAGCCGCATAGGTAAAATCATTTCAGACAACATCATCAATGGCCGTACGATTCTGATCATCGAGCTAGACACGCCACTCACACTCGGTCAATTTAGCATTGCCTGCGTCGAGCTTCCCTATCCTAGTGATAAAGTTTATCCACAGGAAGGCTGGGAGCACATAGAATTAGTTATTGATTCTAAAGCTAAAGATTGCGATACCTTGAGCCAAGATTTACTGGTCTTATGTCCAACACTCCGCCCTTTACTCAACCTAGGACTGAGTCCATTGCCGCAATCTGAGCAGACAGCTGAATCAGAGCAGTCAAGATTACCAGACTTGCCATCCCTTGCTGAGATTAAGGTCAAGATGAGCTCGCCAAAAGGCGATAAAGAACGTTTAGCCAATCCAACTATCGCCTTTAAACGCGGCAATGTGTGCATTAAAGTGCATCCCCATGGCATAAAAGCGGTCATCGCGAGCGAACAAGTATCTGAATGTTAAGTCAGACTTAAACTCAAGCAGATAAAACTGAGCTTAGATTTTCATCGGCACTTGCCTTAGCTAAAACCTACGACAGTACCTGAGTTAACATCTGAGTTGATGACAATTTAATCAGATTCAATATTCTCGTTATTTTTAGGTCAGTTTTTTGGTAGTTTTGTCAAAAATCGCCAAAATTAAATCTAAAAAACAGCATATTTAGCGTAACTTAGGACGTATAACTCGCAGATGCCATCAGGCACAAATTATCGTGTCCAGTAGATGGATGCTATGTGCAAACAGAGGATCGCCAATGAAGCCACACAAGAACGAAGCACAAATATTGAAGTTCGCCATGGAAATCGGCGTGGGCTATGCCAAAAAACGCGGATATGCGGACTTTGACAAAGGCATCTCACCTAAAGACAAAGTGGAATGTATTTACCGTTTATTGGTCACCGACAACTTGATTCAGCCACTGGCCAAAGATAAAGAAGATGGGCCAAACATGAAACACAAACTGATTTTATGGATCACCCGCCAACTGCCAGCTGATCATCCACTGTTGAAGTAATCTTTTTAGACGACTCGGTTAAAAATGATTATTGGCAAGCAGACATTTGAAGCTAGCCTAAAAAGAAGCCAACTCACTAAGTGTTCACGATAAGGAACACCATTAAATGGCGCATCATTGCGCCATTTAAGTGAGCCAGAACTGGATATCGAACCTAGCCCTTTTTGGCCGCTTTGTTGGCTTTCTCATTCGCTAGCACTGTTGCCATTGGCGGCACTATGGTTGTAGGGTCGAGGCGCATTTGATACCAGTTCACTCGCCAATCTAAGTGTGGGCCATTTGCACGGCCTGTTGCGCCCACCTCTGCAACAGCTTGGCCTTGCTTAACCGCTTCACCCGCGTTGACGTACAGCTTACTCAAGTGCAAAAAACTCGAACTCACGCCATAACCATGGTCGATCACCATAGTCCCGCCCGAATAAAACATGTCAGGCACAGAAAGACTAATAACACCATCGGCAGGGGCGACCACTACAGTGCCGGTTTTCGCCGCCACATCCACCCCAAAGTGTGGATTACCGAGTACATCGTTATAAATACGTTGGCTACCATAAACCCCTGAAATACGCCCCGTCAGCGGCCAAATAAACGCCTGTAAAAATGCAGTTTGCTCACTAAATGTTGCCCGTGCCGCTTTCACCTGCGCCGTGTCTTTCGCCGCTCTTTCCTGCGCGACGGGATCGGGCTTCATAATCTTCGAGCTAATGCCCTTTACACTTTGAATATCGTACTCTCGCTTGGTTAAGGTTAAAGGCTTAACCTCAGTCAAACCATCGGGATAAACCAAGGTTAGCTGCTGGCTCAATTCACCGTCGCGATCAAAACCAAAGGCAAAATGACCGTCAGGCGTGACCTTGATGGCTTCACCATTTAAGCTAATCTGAGTGCCCGCTGGCGCTTGACCCCGCATTAATGCGCCTTGCTCTAACTTACCCTGTAAACTCACCTCAGCTTGTACCTGAGGCGCAATGAGCACTAGGCCCAAAGTGAATAATGCCGATAAGCAGCGCACTGGATTTGAACTTAGGGGGGCTCCACCGTGAGATAAAAATTGCGATACTTTATTTCCCAACATCTTATTATTTTCCAGCATCTTAGTTTCCAATATCCTAGTTTCCAACATCTTCAAAAAATCCTTATCGAGGGGCAATAGGGATCAAGACCCACTCAATACATTCATCGCGACACAAAACGCAGCCGAATTCAATCAATGCCACGTTAACCTAACGCACCATAAAAATCGATTCTGCAAACCCACATCCCTGTCGTAATCTCAGTTCAGCCTATGCTAAAAACAAACAAAAAAGCCCCGATAATCTACCGAGGCCTATTAAATCCGTGATTAAAAGGTGAATAGTTTAAGTCCATTCACTTATATCAGCTCGTAGTGCCTATCCCTTAACGACAATCGCGCCCTTGCCAACACCTTCAAACGCCACCACTTTAAACTGACTTCCTGGCACTTTAGCGACTAATGTCGTGGCAATATAATCGGCTAACAACTCAACCGTCGTGTCGTGGGGAATTAAATCACAGCATTCCTTTGGCATTGCCAATTGGAAATCCCCTTGAGGGGCTTGGTAATGAAAGCCATAGTGGCTGTCATCGGTTATCCGCGTTTGCGGCGAAAGATTAAGGGTCTTAACTGAAACCAAGTCCTCTTCACTGCCTAAATAAATATCGTGCCAACGTTTGGCCCAATACTCATCCCACTTAGGTGCTGGACTGCCATTTTCATAAACGTGAATAGGACTACGATGCCCATGGGCGATACGCTGACAATTACCATCGTGTTTACGTAAACCATGGCTGTAATGGTAATAAGGCGTATCGAGAATTTCGTGTCTCAAGGTGAGCGTGATCCCTTCGACATTCTTAGGTAAAGCTTCGCGCAATGCTTTCTGTAAAAAGGCATTCACACTGGGAATATCAATCTCTTCGGTCGGCACTAAGGCAAAGGCTTGTGAAGGACAGGCCAAATGAATTTCACCTAACTGACTATCAAAATCCATCCATACTCTATCACCCTGCTGTTGCCATCGCACACTGCTGCAGGCCGTAGGCACTAATAAACGATGATCGGCCACCGCATCTATGGTCTGCTTGATCGTACGTTTGACTTTAGCAAAATCGAGTACCATGTTTTGCTCGTCTAATCCGCCCTCTAGCAGAACATCAACAATCCAACTCTCCCCCACCATGGCGCGCTTTGGGCACAAATAGGAAAAATCGATCACAGTTAAATCTTTGACAAACAATTGCATTAACGCTCCTCGGCAGAAAAACAGTCCACCTATATAATTTTATAGCACCGCTTGGCGATGGCCGAGCATGCTAACTTGAGGCACTCAACACGAGTTAACTCAACATGAATGGAGATTCTAATCAATTCCGTCTATTGTCGCGACAAATGAATCCACTCGGCCCAATATTTTGTATCAGATGTTTGTATCAGGTTTTCTAAAATCCAGCAATTCGACTCATTGCAACCATCAGGTACCGATAGGCAGAAAGCAACAATGCATCGACCTTGCCGATTAACAGATAAAACCTTAACAGAAATACCACTCAACCTAGCAAAATATCAACGTAAAAACAGCGAATTAGATCGCAAAAGCTTAATCCGCAACAGCGATAGACCCAATCGAAACAAAGCATTATCACTCAGCATTATTAACCGCTAGCATCCCTGTTAAACCATACAAAAACCAAGGTTATATAGGGAGAAATAAGATGACTAAACTTACATCTATCGCCATTTTCATCGCAGGTATGTTAGCCAGTACCCATGCTATCAGTGCAGAACCCATCGAAGTCATTACAGCAGCCAAGATCACTGAGCCTGAAAAAGTTGAATTAGGTAAAATGCTGTTCTTCGAACCCAGACTGTCTAAATCTGGTTTTATCTCTTGTAACTCTTGCCATAATTTATCCACTGGTGGTGTCGATGCTCTGCCAACGTCCATTGGTCATCATTGGCAGGAAGGCCCAATTAACTCGCCCACAGTGCTTAATGCCGACTTTATGCTGGCTCAATTTTGGGACGGTCGTGCCAGTGATTTGAAAGAACAAGCCGCAGGCCCTATCGCCAACCCAAAAGAGATGGGCTTTACCCATGAACTCGCAACTGAAACTATCGCCTCTATGCCCGCCTACCGAGCACACTTCGCCAAGGTCTATGGCGATGAAAAAGTCACAATTGACCGTTTAACCGATGCGATTGCCACCTTTGAAAAAACCTTAGTCACCCCTAATAGCCCCTTCGATCAATATCTTCTGGGCAAGCAAGAGGCCATCAGCGCAAATGCCAAAGCGGGTTACCAACTCTTCAAGGATAAAGGCTGCGTGAGTTGCCATAACGGCCCCGCTGTCGGTGGAACCATGTATATGAAAATGGGACTCATCAAACCGTTCCACACCAATAACCCAGCAGAAGGTCGTAAGGGCGTCACAGGTAAAGACGCTGATAAATATGTGTTTAAAGTGCCGACACTACGCAATATTGAACTCACCTACCCCTACTTCCATGATGGCAGCGTCTGGACCTTGGAAGAAGCGGTGAATACCATGGCAGACATTCAATTAGGACAAAAACTCTCTGACCAAGAAGTGAAAGAAATGGTCGCCTTCCTTGAGTCCTTAACGGGCGAACAGCCGCAAATCACGCTACCTATTTTGCCACCATCGAATAAAGATACGCCACGTCCTGTGCCATTTAGTTCCAATAACTAACATAGGCAACGAGTCACTGACTAAGAAGTACTCACTTAGCTGTACTCACTTAGCATAGACACTAAGTCAGCGCGACTTAGTTAACAAAAAGGCCGAGAGTAAAAACTCTCGGCCTTTGGTTATTCTTTCGCTTAAAAAACGATAGATTAATTAAGTGCTATTCGCCTTTAAGACGACGATCAAGCTGATCTTTTAAGTTTGCTGGCACACCTTTGATTAAAATCGTGTCCGAGATGGGATCGTAAATCACCCGTTGGCCTAAGTGACCGCCGTCAAAACTTAACGTTACACCGCCACCCGTACCAGAAAACTTCTTCAATTGACGCAGGGTTGATTTGTCGGCCGGAAACTCTTCATCAAGATCATAACTGCCGCCACGGGCAAAATCATAGAAGGAGTCCATACCTTGATCGGCTAACTCATCGGCCAAGTCTTTGATCTCAATGTCAGCGCCTTCATCGAAACGCTCACTGCAATATTCAAACACTTTATTGCGGCACTGCTGACGCTCGTCTTTCGTCAACTCACTGCTGGCAACAAAATCTTCAACCGCATTCATTAAGGTTTTGTTTTGCGCCTTAGTGTTGACGCCTTCGACGCAGCCCATAAAATCGAGGAAAAAGTCGGCGACTTTGCGTCCCGCGCGGCCACGGATAAAGGAGATGTACTTGCGAGAATCCTTATCGGCTTGCCACTCAGTTAAATCGATACGTGCCGCAAGTTGGATGTTATTTAAATCCAAATGGTTATTTTGCGACAGTTCCATATCGTCTAATACTGTCATTGACGACTTAGCACTTAATAAAGCCACAAACAAATAATCGCTGGTGATGCTGGTATAGCAAGACATCAACAGGAAACCGCCTTGACTGAAGTCGTACTTTGACAATTCTTCTTGCAGTAATTTACTGGCTTGACCGGAAAATTCCACAAACCCTAGCTCGCCGCTACGGTATTGAGTTAGCGCATTGGCAAAGGCGGGATTCGCCTCACCGTCGTCACCATGGATACCAAAATAGCCAAAACCTTTACCGGCCTTTCCCGTATATGTCTGATGCAACTCGTCGAGCATCACCTCGACCGCCTGACCGTTCAGCAGAGGTTGAGGACGCAAACGGCAGCGTAATTGCCCCTGACTGTCCTGAGAAATCTCGTGAATAATTGCGTGTTCGATGTTAATACTCATAAGCCCTGATAGTGATACTGGGATAAATCCGCTATTATATGCCGCTAATCCATTCCAAAGTGAAACATTTTTTGATTATGGCAATCCAATCGAAATACTCAAACACCCAAGTTGAATCATTAATCGCCGAAATATTGGCTGTGTTAGAAAAGCATAAAGCACCGACTGACCTGAGCCTGATGGCATTGGGTAACTGCGTGACTAACCTGCTAGAACGTAAAGTGCCCAGCGAATCGCGCCAAGCCGTGGCCGAACAATTTGCAAAAGCACTCGCACAATCGGTTAAATCCCAGTAAGTTAACTGGGTAATAATCATCAAAAGAATATAAGATACAAGGCCTTTTAGGAATAAGCGGATCACTATGGTCGAGCGAAAAAAGCAAATGAGCCGCGATCGGGTTTCCCGGCTCATCAACTGGGGGCATTGGTTCGCCTTCTTCAATGGCTTATTAGCCATGATAGTCGGCAGCCGATACCTTGGCAGCGTAGGTTATCCAGAAACCTGGTATGGCTGGTTTTATCTGAGCGTCAGCACTATTGGTCAGTTTAGCTTTCTCGCCTTTATCGTCTATTTGATCTGCCTATTTCCACTAACCTTGATATTGCCCTATTCAAAGATATTAAGAGGTGTCGCGGCGGTGATCGCGACCCTAAGTCTTTGTATCTTATTGTACGATACCATTGTTTACGCCGATTACGGCATGCACTTGAGCCCCTTTGCCTTCGATTTAGCTTGGGCGGATCTCAATGCCCTGCTCCGTGGTACTTCTTATATCGTCACACCACTGGCCATCATCGCCATTGAACTGACCATGGCCAATTTTTTGTGGAAACGCATAGAGAAGATCCAAAAACTCAATTTAGGCAATAAAGTTATCACCCTAGTGTGTGTATGTTTTATCAGCAGCCACTTGATCCACATTTGGGCAGATGCCGCCGATATCACAGAAATTACCCGTTTCGACGATACTTATCCTTTATCTTATCCCGCGACTGCTCGCTCCTTTATGGAAAGTCACGGTATCGATGGTTCATACCAAGGCGATGACGTCAATCACAACACCAGTGTACTCAGTTATCCAGAGCAGCCACTCACCTGCCAGGCCGATACGAAAATCAACGTGTTGATGATTACCATCGACAGTTTACGGGCGGATATGGTCGATGGCAAAAGCATGCCATTCCTACACCAATACACTGAAAATAATCAATCTTTTACCCAGCATTTCAGCGGCGGCAACCAATTTAGAACGGGCATGTTTTCGCTACTCTATGGCCTGCAAGGCAGTTATGGCGATGCGCGAATTTTTAATAGCACCAGTCCTTTACTGACCAGAAGCTTTCAACAAGCAGGCTATGAATTGGGGCTTTTCCTCCCTGAAACCAATCTCAATTTGCGTTCATCACAGGCGATGTTTAATGACTTTAATCCTGTCATAGCCAAAGAAACCAATGGCAGTGCCGATGCCGATTTGCACACAGTGGCCAGTTTTAACGAGTGGCACAGCATCCAACATAAACCTTGGTTGGCGCTCGTTAACTTAAAAGCGCCAGAAAATTTTGATACTCCCGTGGGTTTTCTGGGTATCGAAACAGTGAAAGCCAATACCGACCTGATGCCAGCGCAAAAAGTACTGTTTAATCAATATCGCCAATCTCTGTATTTTGTCGATCAACAACTCAAGGCAATACTGGCCAATGTGCCCAACGACACCTTAGTGATTATCACTGGGGTCAATGGCAAAATGTTCACCAGCAATAGTGATGAAGCTAATCGCAACCTGTCACCACAGAGTGTCAAAGTGCCATTAGTGATCCACTGGCCGAATACTGGCGCTTCTAAGGTCAAATACCGCACCAGCCATTACGGCATTGCGCCGACTTTAATGACCCACGTGCTAGGTTGCACCAATAACACGACAGATTACAGCGCTGGCCGCAGCCTATTACAACCTGACAAAGAAACGTGGATCTATATAGGTGATAGCCGTATTTTTGCTATCTATCAAGAAGCAGAAGTAACAGTGATTGACCGCCACGGTAAATATCGTATTTACGATGAAAACTATGAACATAGGCTCAATAAAAAAATGAGCGCGCCTGAATTGATTGAAGTGATGCGTGAAGGTCGACGTTTCTATAACCACTGAGCTTCATCATCTTAGTTAAAGCAGCCCCATTCCCGCAGGATTAGGGCTTTTTTTATTCTCTGGCGACTGGGTGAATACGAAATGCACGAAGCTTGGATTTAACTGCTTGGGTTGAAGAGCTGCGTGGCGAGTCTCTTGTAGCTAAGCTAGTCTCTTGTAGCTAGTCTCTTATGATGGACCTTACCTGCCACTAAAGCCAAAAGCCGCTATCTTTAGATAACGGCTTTTTAAGGCTTAGGCTTGAATCAACTCAAGTCACTCTACAATCAATCGGCTTTAACCGTAGAGTAGCGTGCTAACCAATGGGCGTAGGAAGCGGGTAATACCCAAGATGGGCGCGCAATTTTCAAGGTTTGCGCCGCTTGATATGGCCAATGTGGATTCGCTAAAAACGCTTTACCTATCATCACTAAATCCATTTGTTCATCTTCAATGGCCGCATTGGCTTGATGTGGATCATCCATACCCCAAGAAGTCGCAACGGGGAACCCCACTTCTTGACGAACCCGCGCTGCAATAGGCGCCAAAAATGCAGGACTCCATGGAATATTTGCCGTTGGGGTCGAGAAGCAAATGCTGACGTTTAACATATCGAGCCCCGCTTGCTTAAATTGCTTCACCAAGGTTATCGATTCCGTCAGTGTTTCTTCATCTTTATGGTCGAATTCAATCACGCCAAATCGCGCCGTTAAGGGTAAATGCGATGGCCAAACGTCTCTTACCGCGGCAATGGTTTCTAACAAAAAGCGCCCCCGCCCTTCGGCACTGCCACCATATTGGTCGGTGCGTTGATTGGCATAGGTTGAAAAGAAGCTTTGGGCTAAATAACCGTGGGCGAAATGCAGTTCTAACCATTCAAATCCTGCCGCTAAGGCCCGTTTTGCCGCCGCCACAAAGTCGGCTTTAACCCGCTCAATGTCCTCAATCGTCATAGCGGTAGGCACTTTAGGTAAGTTTGCGTCAAATGCGACGGCTGATGGTGCAATCGGTTGCCAACCTCGCGCGTCATCATCGGCAATATGGTCATCCCCTTCCCACGGGATATTGGCACTCGCTTTACGGCCTGCATGACCAATCTGAATGCCTGCAACAGCACCCGCATTTTTAATCGCGCTAGCCACTTTTGCTAAGCCTTGTGCTTGTTCATCATTCCATAACCCAAGGCATTTGGGGGTAATACGTCCTTCGGGAGAAACCGCAGTGGCTTCAACCACAACAAGACCGGCACCGCCACGGGCAAGGCTATTGTAATGCACCTGATGCCAGTCGTTGATGAGTCCGTCCGTGGCTTGATATTGGCACATGGGCGCAACGGCAATACGGTTTTTGAGGGTGATGTCTTTAAGTTTGAAGGATGAAAATAGATCGGCCATGGTGTTTCCTGTGTCTATTAAGATCAAAAGGTATTTGAATACTGAATGACGACAGACTAGTCTTATCGTGCCATAATTAAAAGCACATACAGATTATAGATTTGATAAATTTTACTTATGATAAATCCACAGTGGTTACACACCTTTAGCGTGCTAGTCGAGAAAGGCAATTTCACCCGCACCGCCGAAGCTATAGGTATCACCCAAGCGGCCGTGAGTCAGCATATCAGTCGCTTAGAAGAAACCTACGGCACACTGTTTTTACGCCGCACCCGCCAGCTTGAAATCACTCCCATTGGGGAAAACCTGCTGACCTACGTCAAAGAAGTTGAATGCGCGCAAAAGCGCTTACAGCAGAAACTGATCCATGATGATGCCAATGTCGGTGATATTAACCTTATCACTCCAGGTAGCATTGGTTTAACGCTCTTTCCGCTATTAATCGAATTACAACAAGCCTTTCCGGCGTTAAGCATTCGCCACCGTTTTGCCCCTGACAGTGAGATAGTGGCCTCAGTGTTGGCCAATGAACATGAAATCGGCATGGTAACCTTAAAACCTTCCGATCCTCGTATTCACAGCACACATTTTACCGAAGAGCCGCTTGAACTTGTGGTACCTGCGAGCCATAAACAACATGCATGGACTGATTTACAACGGCTAGGGTTTATCTCCCATCCCGATGGTGAGGCTATGGCGACTCGGCTGCTTAGCCGTAAATATCCAACTCACCCCGGCATTCAAGAGATCCCCTGCAAGGGATTTACCAACCAAATCAGCCTCATTCTCGAACCTGTCGCAAAAGGGCTAGGATTTACGGTTATACCGCAATACGCCCGAAAAGCCTTTGAACGACAAGAAGATATTTATGTTGTGGAATGTGGCAGCCAAGTTGTAGACACCATTTGGCTTATCCACCGCGCGGAATGGCCCTTGTCACGCAGAGCCCAAAAAGCGATCACATTTTTAAAGGGGAAAATATAAAACCCCATTAAAAAATGGGGTTCGGCACACAAGTTGCCGCACAGGAATAGTCAGCGTTAGCAACGGATACATAAGACTCAGAGGCTATTGATTAATATCCAATTCATTATGGATCAATACCACGCACTGGGAAGCAAACAGCATCTTTGGCCCTAAGCTGATCTTTTGCGCACCGAGTCGTTTCAAGGTATTAAAACTTTTCTTCGGCATAGGTATATGATCGGTCAGTAAAAAGCACGGATTACCCACAAATTCTTGCTCACGGATTGATGTACCCTTCTTATCCATCATAAACAATTGATAATCCACCGCGAGGTCCTGTACCAGCTTTTCAAAACTGATAGTGCTAACACTGATGCCCTCGTCAACAACACGGGTTTGCTCCTTCGTCATCCCCCGAGAAATATCTAAGGCTTTGGCAATTTTAGTGAGCAAAGCTTGCTCGTGAAAACCACCAATATGGCAAATATTTCGAGTATCGAAGCAGATAGTGCGGGAAAAATCATGGGTACTTTCTAGCACCAAATAAACGACAACATCGTTTCGATGGGACTGAGCCACAAAGATAGTGTTCATCAGGGTATGAGCTAAAATCTCGGTATGCGCCTCTTGGCCGACAGAAGCCAAAAACAACTGACTGTCAGTAGGTGCTGATCTTGCTCGTAAAACAAACGCGCGCATAGGTAAATGTCCTACTCAATAATGTCTTAAATGCTAAATGGCAGATGCATATAATTTGTGAAATTGACGATTTCGCCTTGAAAATTTTTGCCTTTTGCCTTTTACCTTTTGCTGTGCCAAAGCCAGCCTAATCACTCGAACTTGAACCTTAGTCGCAAGCAGCGTTAGTCATATCGGCAGCGAAAAGCTATAAAAAACAAAACCCGTATAGCAATGCTAACACGGGGTTTTGTTTAACTTAACTGCTGGTTATTTTAATGATTAAAACAAACTAACAAAAAGCATCTAATTTGATCGGTATGAGAAGATTCGAACCTCAGACCCCTGACACTCTATAACAGTGAGCTGTTTAATCATAACCTGCTAAATTTAAACATAAATCATGTAATTTTGCACGTTTTAATTAGCTCAACAATTTATGTAGACTTACACGCAAATGCGATATCAAGGCTACAAGTACAACAAATTGAGCGCATTCAAACAAAATAACATCCCATTAGTTGTAATCAATATCGGATAACAACCAATGGCATCTAGGGAATACCTACAATCCCTGCATTTTCCCGATTCAGCAATGTACTCTAGCGTGGTGACCATACGTGCAGGAATCACTAAGCACGTCACCGTTCATATAGATAACTCCAGTATCAGGACATAGTTAAGGGGAGCCTTAACTTGCCTTAACAGGCCAAGACAGAACGAATATTGTTCCTCCATGGCCCGATGGCTGGCAGACCACGTGGCCGCCGTGAGCTTCAGCAATTGTTTTAACCACTGCGAGGCCGAGCCCACTGCCACCACTTTTTCGAGAGCGAGACGGATCAATTCGGCGAAATGCCTCGAATATGTAGCTTGCTGCTTCATCAGGAATACCAGGGCCTTCATCTTCTACGGTTAGATAACAGCTTACTCCCACGCTGTAAAGTCTTACAGTCAAAGTGCCAGGATCAGCATGCTGGCGTGCATTTTCCAGCAGCGCCATCAGCGCCTGACATATTCGTATAGCATCACAGTAAACTTTAAGTCTTGTATCAAGTTCCTGCTTCAGTATGAGTCCCTTAGCGTCTAACACCGCAGCGAAAGTCTCAATCACCGCACTAAGTTCCTCGGCTAAACAGACCTCATCCCGCTGTAACTCTAGATGTCCACTGTCATTGAGGCTCAGCACTCGTAAATCTTCGATCAGGTGATTAAGGCCTTCAACCTGCCGTAACAGTCCCTCGAAGAGCTCACTGCTGGGGCTAAAAACACCTTCCGCTAACCCCTGCAACCGACCACGCAGAATAGTGACTGGGGTACGAAGTTCGTGAGCGATTGCCGCGTTCCAAAACTCCCGCTCGCGAGTCATATACTCTAGGCGCTCGGCCATAGCATTAAAGTCACTCACCAATTGCGCCGTCTCCCCCATCGCATGTTGGTCCATTCGCGCACGCGCGTTAAGCTTGCCTTGGGCGACTTCGCGTAGGCTATATGCCACAGAGTTCAGAGGAGTAAGAATGCGCCGTGACAGGCGAATGGCAACAAATAGCGCCATCCCCAACGCGGCTATGATAGTGCAAACTATCCATAGCATTTCCATCTGAGAAGGCATCCAGGTTTCAGATATACTGCCTGGCAGGTAGGCCACCGCAATGGCATAGAATACATAGGAGCCAAACACTGACAGGAAAATGATGCCTAACGTCATTACTGCTAAGGACTGGATTATTTGCCTGCGCAAACCCGGTGCTTGCCTCATACTTCACCACCAAAGCGATAGCCAACCCCCCAGACACTGAGCGGCACTCCTTGAATATCGAGCGCTTCAAGCTTTTTACGTAACTTACTGATATGACTGTCTACCGTTCGTTCCTGAGTATCGCCCTCAGGCAAGCAATTAATTAACAGCTCCTCGCGGCTAAAAGCACGTTTCGGTGTACGCATCAAGCAAGCGAGCAGTTTGAACTCGGTCAAGGTCAGATCCAGTGCCTGCTGCTGACCGTTACAGATTACGCTAGCCTCGTGGCTGTCTAAGTCGATTTGGAACGTGCCGACGCGCAACATTTGGGTATTTATAGGCGTGTTAGTGTTAGTGCGAGCGCGTCGCAGTACCGCCTGCACCCTAGCCACCACCTCGGCGGGATTGAATGGTTTAACCACGTAGTCGTCAGCACCGAGGCGTAACCCCATTAATTTATCAATATCCTGATCCAGCGCGGTAAGCATGATCACCGGCGTGTCACCACGGGAGCGAATTTCATTCAGTACATTCCAGCCATCGAGATTCGGCATCTGGACATCGAGCAGCAATAGATCGGGCTTAAATGCTTGGTGCATAGCTAGCGCTTGGATACCATCGATAGCATGTTGAGTTCGCAGCCCACTGCGCTGCAAATAAGCGATAAGGATATCGGCAATCTCTGCTTCATCCTCTGCAATTAACACCAGTGCCGAAGTCATAGAACTTACGGGCTCATTGAGATTAGCCATGGATTGCCCCAACGTTAAAATGGTTGAACTTTATCATCCCCTCCATACATTCTCCACAATGTCTCGAATAATTCGCAATACTGACTCGTCATAATTCAGCATTAGTTCTCTAGCGTTTGATAAAACGCCATTAGTGAGATCGCTGTACATTGAGGAGAGTAGATTATGTACATCAAACAGCGGCACTTAAGCTTTGTGTTAGTTGTAGGAATTGCCGTGTTGGGATTGGTAGGTTGTGATTCAGCAGTACAGGATGAAGAGACAACTGCTCCGGTTCAAGTGTCAGTGATGACATTAGAAAATGAAGCACTATTGGTGACTAAAGATCTGCCCGGTCGTGTCGCTGCGGTTCGCAGCGCTGAGATCCGCGCGCAAATTAGCGGCATAGTGCAAGGTCGTCTATTCGAACAGGGCGCCGAGATAACATCTGGCACTGTGCTATTTCAAATAAATCCAGCGCCATTTAAAGCGGATGTCGATATTGCTGCTGCAGCGTTACAGCGTGCCGAAGCGGTATGGGTTCGGGCTCGTCAAGAAGCCGATCGCTTAGCCTCTTTGATACAAACTAAGGCCGTCAGCCAACAAATGCATGACGATGCTATTTCCCTGCGCGATCAGGCTGCCGCAGATGTAGCCCAAACCAAAGCGACGCTGGCACGGCGTCAGTTAGATCTACAGTTTGCCAGCGTAGAGGCACCCATCTCCGGACGTATAGATGAAGCATTAGTGAGTGAAGGTGCATTGGTCTCACCCACCGATGCTACACCCATGGCGAGGATCCAACAAATCAACCAAGTGTACGTTGATGTACGTCTTCCAGCATCAATGCTGGAAGCGATGCGTCAGCTGGCAAGCTCAGGGCTCCCAGAGTTAGCTGTTGAGATCCTAAGCAGTGGTGGCGAGCCTCTTGGCATGCAAGGGCATATCTTATTTTCAGGTATTCAGGTAGATGCAGGTACAGGCGATGTACTGCTGCGCGTGCTGGTAGATAACCCGCAGCATCGTCTGTTGCCCGGTCTCTTTGTAAAAGCTCGCATTCCACAAGCTTACTATCCTACGACTCTGAACGTGCCTCAGCAGGCAGTGACTCGCAAGGCTGGTCAATCCCAAGTGTGGGTGCTTGATGAGCAAGCTAAAGTGCAACCTGTGGCCGTTAAGGTCGATGAATTGGTGGCAGGTCGCTATCACGTAGTATCCGGCCTTAGTGCTGGGCAGCAGATAGTTGTTGAAGGTATCGAACGCCTAAGCCCTGCAGCACAAGTGAATGCGCGACCTTGGCAACCCTCTGTCGTTCCTCAGCAACTTAGCGCCGTCGTGCGCTGAATTTGGAGAAGTCGCCATGCCCCAGTTTTTCATCAACCGCCCAGTATTTGCTTGGGTGATAGCCTTATTTATCGTACTGATTGGCGTCATCGCCATTCCCAAATTACCCATCTCCCGCTACCCATCAGTGGCACCCGTGTCGGTGAGCATTTATGCCGCTTATCCTGGAGCCACGCCACAGACACTTAATGACTCTGTAGTAAGCCTTGTCGAACGCGAATTGTCAGGAGTGAAAAACCTACTGTACTTCGAATCATCGGTGGACAGCTCGGGCAGTGCACAAATAACCGCCACCTTCAAACCAGGCACTGATGCGGAAATGGCCCAAGTTGATGTGCAAAATCGTATTAAGGCTGTCGAACCACGCCTACCTCAAGTTGTACGGCAGAGCGGTCTGCAGGTTGAGTCGGCCGCTTCAAGCTTTTTGATGATGATTGGTATGACATCTCCAAACGGCCAATTCGACGAAATCGCGCTAAACGACTATTTAGCACGCAATATTGTCGAGGAACTGCGCCGAATCGACGGTGTTGGTCGCGTGCAATTATTCGGTGCCGAGCAAGCCATGCGCGTCTGGGTAGACCCGAATAAACTCACCGCCTATAGTCTGACAATGAACGACCTTGCTATCGCTATTGAGCAGCAAAACGCACAAATAGCCCCAGGGCGACTCGGTGATGAACCTGTCTTACAGGGACAACGACTGACGGTCCCCCTAACAGTGCAAGGACAACTCAGTACAACCGAGGAGTTCGCTGCTATCGTCCTACGTGCCGGTGCCGATGGCGCAAAATTGGTGCTCGCAGATGTGGCTCGGGTCGAGCTGGGCGCTCAGTCCTATGGTTTTTCTAACCGTGAGAATGGTGTGGCGGCGACCAGTGCTGCTATCCAGCTCTCGCCAGGAGCCAACGCTGTACGCACAGCTTCTGCGATACGTGAACGCCTAGCCGAACTGGCGCCGATGATGCCAGCTGGCATGAACTATTCAGTGCCATTCGATACCGCTCCCTTCGTCAAAGTGTCTATCGAAAAAGTAATCTATACCCTGTTTGAAGCTATGGCGCTGGTATTTATGGTGATGTTCCTGTTCCTTCAGAACCTGCGCTACACACTTATACCTGCTATCGTCGCGCCCATAGCGCTACTCGGTACCTTCGCGGTGATGTTACTGGCAGGCTTCTCAATCAACTCGCTGACCATGTTCGGCATGGTGCTGGCCATTGGCATTATTGTTGACGACGCTATTGTGGTGGTGGAAAACGTTGAGCGGCTGATGGCTACCCAAGGACTGTCGCCGCGGGAGGCAACCTCACAGGCGATGAAGGAAATTACCGGTGCGGTGATCGGTATCACGCTAGTGCTGACCGCCGTATTCATCCCCATGGCCTTCGGTAGCGGCTCAGTGGGAGTGATCTATCAACAATTCACTTTGTCGATGGCGGTGTCTATTCTGTTTTCGGCCTTCCTCGCACTGACCCTAACGCCAGCACTATGCGCCACGCTACTGCGCCCAGTTAGTGCTGATCACCATCAAAAAGGCGGTTTCTTCGGAGCCTTCAACCGTGGATTTGAACAACTCACCGCAGGCTATAGTGCACGCATAGCACGATTGGTTGGACGCAGTGGACGTATGATGGCGGCATTTGCCGTACTCTGCATGGTGCTAGTCATCGCTGCTGGGCAATTGCCGTCGTCCTTTCTACCAGAAGAGGATCAAGGCTATTTCATGACCTCCATCCAATTACCCACAGGCGCTACCAGCGAGCGCATGCTGGATGTGGTCAAAGCCTATGAGACACACGTCGCCTCACGCCCTGCGCTGGATGCAAATATGGTAGTGCTGGGCTTTAGCTTTGCAGGCTCCGGCCCCAATGCCGCCATGGCTTTCACTATGCTCAAGGACTGGGATCAACGAAATGGCGCCACAGCTGCCGAAGAAGCGGCACTGGCGCAGCAAGCTATGGCTGATAACGTCGAAGGCACAGTGATGACCATGATGCCGCCAGCCATTGACGAGCTGGGCACATCCTCAGGTTTCACTCTGTTCCTGCAGGATAGATCCAATCGGGGCGAGGCTGCATTGATAGCTGCACAGGCACAATTGCTGGCACTGGCTGTGCAGAGCGAGGTGGTCAGCGATGTCTACCCAGATGGCCTGCCGCCCGGTGAGAGCATTAGCCTGAATATCAATCGGTCAAAAGCCGAGGCTATGGGTCTGTCCTTCGCCGCGGTCAGCAGCACACTTTCGGCGGCCATGGGATCACTGTATGTCAATGATTTCCCAAATAATGGACGTATGCAGCAGGTCATACTGCAGGCCGACGCTACGGCACGAATGCAATTGGACGACGTGCTCAGCCTGCGCGTGCGTAATTCAAGTGGTGGCATGGTGCCTCTACGGGAAGTAGTGACGGCTGAATGGAAAGAGTCGCCACAGCAAATGATGCGCTTTCAGGGCTTCCCGGCTATGCGTATTTCCGGGGGCGCGGCAGCAGGCGTTTCCAGCGGCGCTGCGATGACCGAGATGGAACGCTTAGTGGCGCAGTTGCCACAAGGGTTCGCAGTAGCGTGGACGGGGGCATCATTGCAAGAGCGCCAATCGGCGGCGCAGGCACCGTTGCTAATGTTGCTGTCCGCTCTGGTTGTATTTCTGGTACTCGCTGCGTTGTACGAAAGCTGGTCGATCCCACTTTCGGTGATGTTGGTCGTGCCGCTGGGTCTGCTGGGCGCGGTAACGGCAGTAATATTGCGTGATATGCCTAACGATGTGTTCTTCAAGGTGGGAATGATCACCATCATCGGTCTATCGGCAAAAAATGCTATCCTCATCGTCGAGTTCGCCCGCCAATTGCATGCCGAGGGCCATACGCTGATAGATGCTGCAGTGACCGCTGCACGCTTGCGTCTGCGTCCAATTCTGATGACGTCATTGGCATTTACTCTCGGAGTAGTACCCTTAATGCTTGCAAGCGGTGCCAGCGCCGAAACTCAACATGCAATCGGTACTGGCGTATTCGGTGGCATGCTCAGTGGTACCTTGCTGGCAATATTCTTCGTACCGGCGTTTTTTGTCTTTGTCATCGGCACACAAGAGCGCTTGAGTGCCTGGCTTGCGCGGCATAATACAGCCAAATAGCCTCACCCGCTTTGATGCTCTGTAGGAAAGTCTAACAACACCATCCTATTGAGCATTAAAGCTGGTCAATATATGTGTAATAATTTTAAACACTGGAAATATAGGTTCAGTGATAGTAATCGTTACTGCGTATCCGGCTTATGGTTCCGACGCTCAAATCTGTAATCGGTTCTCTAAGAAGCCGTGCGATGCTGAACTCGCCGACAGTGTATTATTCGATTTATCGACAGAGTAAGTACAATTCGCCAATATTCCCGCGCTATCTAAAAAGATGAAGCCATCGAAAAGTGAGCAAAATCCATCAAATCTAATTCTACCGACAAATAAAAAAGAGAGGCTAAATTAGCCTCTCAAAAAATAGCAGGGAGAGCACTTTAACTTAAGCAATAATTTTATTGCTAATATTTACGATGAATAAAACTTGAGATGTTGTGAGAGACAATAACGAGTCTCTCACTGATTTAGCGTTACTTTGTATTTAGAGCATGTTTGGCAGCATTTGTCCCTGCGATTTTACCGAAAATCACAGTATCAGCGACAGCGTTACCACCCAGTCGATTATACCCATGAACACCACCAGTCACCTCTCCCGCTGCAAATAAACCTTTGAGCGGTTGGCTTTGTATATCGAGTACTTCAGCTTTAGTGTCAATGGCAACTCCCCCCATAGTATGATGGATGCCAGGAGCAACTTTTACGGCATAATAAGGAGATTTTTCTATTGATAGCGGCATCTGCTCACGGTTAAATGCCCAGGGCAAGATCGTGAATATATTTTAACCGTTTTGAGCTAAATTTGACGGACGGCATCGATTATGATCTTATGCTCTCTTTTTCTTATAGAGAGCATAAGAGCATGTACCTTGAAGCCTTCACATCACATTTCAACTCGATTGCTGACAGCCGACAATCTGCCAAAGTGACTTACCCGTTACATGATGTATTGTTCGTCACTCTGTGTGGTGTGATTGCTGGCGCCGAAGGTTGGTCTGAGATCCACGCGAAGGTTGGTCTGAGATCCACG
>NZ_JAKKSE010000026.1:0-57921 GCF_025653595.1 Shewanella sp. SM95 | reverse complement strand
CTTGTCCAGATTGACAAGTGGTATCCGTCTAGTAAGCGTTGTAATTGCTGTGGTCACGTAGTTGATTCTCTACCGTTACATATAAGGCATTGGACTTGTCCAGCGTGTGAAGCGCGCTTAGACCGTGATACCAATGCCGCTATTAATATCAAAGCCGCTGGGCAAGCGGTGTTAGCTTGTGGAGCGTAAGTAAGTCCCGATTGTTCTAATGAACTTCGGGCATAACGCCTTGAAACAAGAATCCCCTTCCTTTAGGGAGGGGAGCAGTCAATTTAGGCTTCCTTTTATCCACAGATTTTGTGAATTACGCTTGGATATGCTTAATACAACACTTGTTTTTCTCAGTTTCATCAGCAATTTAACACAAAAACCCCCGATAGAACCAAATCTATCATGGGGCTAAATTAAATCTAAGGCAGCTTCTTAGGTGCCTTGATGAAACAGAATATAGGCAGCGCCATTATCAATGGCCTCTCGGACTGCACCTTGGATTTCCTTCGGCGCGTCTTCGATTGATACATCACTATCTTCATCGGTAATACAGCTTGTGTTCACAACGAACTCCCAAATGCCGCAGTTATCCGCGTCATGGTTCTTCAGATGCCCATAGGTCGCGATTTCTTCAATCCATGCCCAGACAGGCGTTTGCTCTGGCGTATCGTATTCAACGTATTCAGCCACATTGATGTCAGCAATATTCAGTATTTCCACTACCCTTTCCTCTCAAAATTATCGAGCCATTTGACTCATGCTCATTAACTCATATTGGGAAATTCACGCAAAAATTCGGGGTTCCCAGGCACGAATCAACTTACTCTGTTAACCTATTACTTAAATATTTCCGGTCACCATATATGGTTGTAAATTACGCACAAAAAACCGCTCATTGGGAGCGGAAACTCACTTGCGTGGATTGCGCCTGCAAGAGAGACTGTGATGGCCAGTGATAACATCTTGTATTTCACAGAAACATCCTTATATAGCACTATTGAAAAATTTAAGATTAATGTTTGCGGATAACATCGATTTCTTTCGAGCAAGCATAAATTCGCTTTGCCTTTCTCCCGAATCCATTAAACCCATATTTGAAAATATTTTGGCTCCGACTTATTGGGATCGGCCAGTTAAAGGCATGGCGCCGCAGGCTTTATGAGCCCCAGTGGACAGAACAAAAGCCGCTAAAAAGCGGCCATTTGAATAATCCCTACGAGTTATCGACGATAGTTATAATTCTGTTTCTGTGTATTTTGTGGGTAACCGCCCTGTGGTTGAGGCTGGTAACCGCCCTGTTGCTGTTGCTGTGGAGCATTTTGCTGGTAACCTTGCTGCTGCGGGGCATTTTGCTGGTAACCAGAGCTTTGGCCAGCACTGTCCTTTTGTGAGCTACCTAAAAGCTGTACCTGACCATCAAAGTCCACGACTACCTCTGTTGTGTAACGGTCTTGGCCGTTAGCATCTTTATATTTACGAGTCTTTTGCTTGCCTTCAATATAGACCTGACGGCCTTTACCACCGTATTGATTAATAATATCTGCCAGCTTGCCCCAGACAACAATCTTGTGCCAATCGGTCACCTCTTGCTGAATACCCGCTTGGTCTTTCCAAGTGTCACTCGTGGCCACACTGAAATTTGCTACGCTTGAACCGCTAGTAAGTGTTTTAAAATCAATATCCTGACCGATATTACCAACGATGATAACTTTATTAACTGAACCCATTTAGCTCTCTCCAAAGAAGTAATTAACGAGTATATTAAAACACAGACTCATAATCGCACAAATTTTGTATATTTAAATATTGCTTGCCACCAGTTCCACACAAAACGGTGATACCGCCCTACCTACTCGCTTAGAAATCGCTTTCATTAGCAGAGTAATCTGCACGTATGCGGCAATTAGCTTGCTACGGCTCGGATCTTCTAGTCGTATCCAAAGAGAATGAAATGGATCGTTTACGTTGTTGCTTAGACAACCGTTGGCCAGCTGTAACAGATAACCCTGCACGTCCAGCCCAGTACCGGACTTCAATGACGAATACGATTTCACAGTTAATGGCTGACGATCACCAGCATGGATACACAAGCGGAAATCCTGCTTGTCGTGAGTAAGCACTGCATCGGCACCATAGAAACTAAATGCTTTACCAATTGGGTCGAGATTGCCGCTCGAAATCTCTGAATAGACAGCGTGAACAAACAACGCCTTTTGAGCGGGAGTAATATCCGGCGTTGGCTGCTCGCAAACTCTGGCACCGTGGTTAATTAACGTGTCAAACAATGAAAGCAGACTGTGTAAGGCGTTAACTTCGTTATCGGGCCACAACGAAGACAGTAAATCGGTTAACTGACTAGAGCTGGATAGTTTCATGAATGCCTCGCAATCAGGGAAAGATGGCCCGATATTCGCACCTGAATCAATTCACGCAAATTTGCTATCCCCTCCCCTGCCACGATTCACCGCAGAATTTCAATATAAATACCGTGTGACCACCAGAGTTTACTCGTCTACTCATAGATTTTTCTCGTCTGCTCTGGAGTGGCTTTCACAGTTTGATGCTAAAAATCAATACTGATACACAAATATATAGATCAAAATCTATCTGCTCCAGAAAATTACATTTAAAATCATCAACTAACGCAAATTACAAATCATTTTTCCTCCTTGAAAAAATCTGAATCAAAAACTTAACAAAATTGCGCAAAAAAAATACAGATTTTTACTTGAAAGATCCTGTTGTTCAGCATGGAAAATAAATATATATAGAACAGCAGCTTACACTTGAATGACGAATTTTAATCACATTTTAAGACGAGTAAACTATATGGATTACACGAATAAAATATTGGTGTATTACGAGTAAAATATTGTGCAAACACGAAAATAATATTGAGAAACACGAAAATAATATTGAGAAACACGAATAAAATATAGGAGTCAACTTGTAAAAATTGGTAGGACACGAAAAAAATATGGAGTAAACACGAAAAAAATATGGAATAGCTATTTGGTGACCGTTATATTGATGCTACGGGAGGATGCCATGACAGATAAAACAAACAACACGCAGATTCAAAATGGTTCAGATGGGGTAACAACAACATCGAAAAAGGTCAAAACTGACAAATTTGATGTTCATCCTGAAGCGCAGCTGCCTCAGACTTATAGAAAGAACCACAATTTAATCTACAGTCGCATTTCAATGACGACTCATGAGCAAAATCTACTAGCTCTATTTCTGATCCAGATGCAAAAGACAGAATGGAAAGAAGATACCCAGCTCGAAATTTCTATCCCAGCTTCAAGATTGGCTGATTGGCTGGAAGTCGAATCCAAAAGCCTAGCTGCAACAATTAAACCTGTGGCACTTCGGCTTCAGAAACGAACTGTTCTAGCAGAGCACCCAACAACTCATGAATTTGAATCATCCGTGCTTTTTCCTACAGTGAAATACGCTCGAGGAAAGTTAACAATGGTTCCAAACTATGATTTGAGAGATTTCTTCCACGATGCTTCTAAGGGTTATGCTTCGGTCAACGTAGCAAGATTCCTACGACTGCGAGGTAAATACTCTAAACCGATGTATGACCTATTATCTCGGTTCAAAACACCTGACAAGCAGTTGTATAAAACAGACGTTATAACGCTCAAAGGTGTTTTCGGGTTAGTTGACGACAAAGATAACTATCTTCCAGGCAAGAAAACGATGAAGGACACATCGGTGTTCGTTAATCAGGCACTTGTAAAGTCGATTGAAGAAATAGAAGAAGCCTGTGGTGACGAATTGATGTTTTTCAACACAGATGCGTCGGGCAAAAAACGTCATGGCATTATCGAAAATAAAACTGGCAACAAAATCACGAGCATCGAGTTCGAGTACCTTTGGATAGATCAATTCATTAAATTGCATCCAATGGATCTCGAGGCGGCAGCGGAAGTCGCAATGAATGCAGAAAATCGCCTCCGTTTGAAGAAAGAAAAGATTACACAGGAAGAGACCGAGCAGCTGGCCGTCGCATACTACGTACTTTCAACACACTATGAAAAATACAGACCCCGCTGTAGAGAGTTATTTTACGATATCTACAAACACTACCGAAAAATTTCAATTGAAAAAGCGGAAAACTATACAGAATCGGAACGGCCCAAACTAAAGAGTTCAGCCCTCGATAAATTAGACTTCTTGTTAAACGTCGAAACCAACAAATAACTCCTCCCCTATCACTCCCTAGATCTATTCCAGTAGTTTACTCAATTGCGAGTAAACTACTGGGTTGCACACGAATAAAATACACAGAAAGTCACGAGTAAACTGCTGGTATATACACTAGCAAACTACATGAGTATTTAGTCAAAAATCTTAAAACCTATGTATCAAGGACTTACATTGAAAATATTACGAGTAAACTACATGTCTCGACACGTATAAACTCTATGAGTCACACGAATAAACTAATTGTTTAAGTACAAAGTTTATTCAATTTAGGGAGTCAACCCTATTTTTAGTACAATAAATAAGCTAATTTTTAGGTTGTGGATAAGTACACTAATAAACTCTATGGGTAACACGAGTAAAATCAGGGTATTACACGAGTAGACTCAAGTTTGATCACGAATTAGATCTGGGTGTAAAGCGAGTTAGATCTGGGTAATCGACGAGTTAGATCTAGGAGTAAAGCGAAAAAACTATTTAAAAAACTATCTTAAGTTGCTGAAAAATTAAGGTAATATTTTCCTTATAGATCTTTATATCTTTCATAGTTCTTAATAAAAAGATCATATTTTTTTATAATCCCAAGCAAATAGATCGTTTATTTGATCTTCTTAAGATCAAAAGCATCAACCCCCTCATTAAGACCTGAACCAATGCACTAATGGGCATTACGATCATTTTAGACAATATCACTAAAAAACCCCCTACTAATCATAATGAAAATCTCTCTGGGATTATTCAGTGGATTTATCTCATGCAGTCAAAAACTAGCTACAAGGTGCGGAAAATAACTCACTCAATATGAGGTGTGTATTTTTACGCACTTACTATTGAAATCCACACCTTTTAGCAGTAGTCTTATACGCAATTGATAAATGGAGTTAAATTTCGATGAATGATCACTTCAGAGACAAAATGCAAATCACTGCTGACAGAGCACGTAAAATGCTCAATACAATGTCAGACTCTATTTCTAAGCACAAAATCGAATTTGGTTTAGACACCTTTCACCAGCGTTACTCAAAAGGCGCATTAGCCAACTTGAGAGGCCTTACACGTAAAATCGTGGAAAAGTCGATTAATGAGATGGAAGCTGCCGGTTACAAATTCGATAAAAAACTAAACGGTAGTGTTGAGGTTTATGATCTCACTGTTGAACAGGTAATCGATATTTACAAGCATCGTGGACACAAAGCGTTAAGAGAAAAATTTGAACGCGGCTATGTAGTATTCCTTTGTAACCTCAAAGGCGGTGTAAGTAAGACAGTTTCTACAGTGAACATTGCCCAAGCGTTACGTTGCCACTCTGAAATGATCCAGCATGACTTAAAAGTGTTAGTGCTGGACATTGATCCTCAAAGCTCAGCCAGTATGTTCATGAGCCATAAAAACTCTATTGGCACTATTGATAACACAGTTGTACAAGCGGTGTTTCAAGACCTGACCCGTGAAGAGCTATTAGATGAGTTTGTCATACCTACTCAAGTTCCAGGTGTAGACATCATACCTTCAAGCATCGCAGATGCGTTTATTGCTTCACAATGGGAAGCTCTATGCGTTCAGCGTTTTGGTTCGGATATTAATCCGTTTGAGGCTTTATCTCGCAACGTGTGTGAAAAGCTGATCAACGATTACGATTTTATCTTTATCGACTGCGGCCCACACTTAGACTCACTTTTAAAAAGCGCATTGTGTGCAGCTGACGTCTTAGTTACTCCGTTACCACCATCAACTGTCGATTTGCATTCAACATTGCAATATGTGACTCGTATTCCTGAAATGCTAGATCATTTAGAAGCAGAAGGCGCAGCAACAAATCTAAAAGGCCATTTGGCATTTATGTCTAAGTATTCGCAGAGCGAACAGGATATTAACAGCTCAATGATTGCTAACGCTGTTTTTGCTGAAGACATGATGATGGCTAGCATTCCTGAATTATCTGCTTTCAAGCGTTGTGCAGAAACATTTGATACCGTTGTGTCAGTACATCCTGGTAGCTACACAGGGGACTCAAAAGCCCTTAAAAAAGCTAGAGAGTCACTAGACCAATTTACCTTGGCGCTATTCCAACACATTTCAAGAATTAGAGGATCAGAATATGGTTTCTAATCCTAAAGAAGCACGTAAACGCGTACCCTTCGGAAGATCCTTAATTGACTCTGCTGGTTTAAATAGCCAATTACATCCAGAATCTGCTGAGTCTGCACTCGTTGCTAATACTGATGTACGGAACGAATCAGCCGCTGCAATTAAAATTAAATTGTCCAGTGGTCGTACTCTTACATTCACTCGTAAGCACTTAACGGCAGAAGAACTCAAAACAAAGTCTTTTGTACACCCATTTAACCCGCGTCCCGATGCCGATGTAACTCCAAATTCATTGCTGCGCATCCGTGAAACAATAGCAAAAGTGCAATTTTCAGATGCATTGGCAACACGAGATTCAACTGGCTATCACTTGTTTGATGGTCAGCGCCGCCGCATGGCAGCAATCTTAGAGGGTTCCGGTCTAAATGTGCTGTTTACTGATTTTGAGCTCACGGAAGAAGAAGTTCACGAAATCGTTAAATACGTCCAAACCTCAGAAAAGTACAGTTACCGAGATGCTGGTTTTCAGATGAAAAAAGCACTCGCTAAAAACGAGATTGAGATTGCTAACAATGACGAAAAAGAAAAGCCTCAAAAACTCTCCCTTAGAGATCTAGCTGTTCAATTCGACGTTTCTTATTCGTATGTAACGAGAGCGCTAAAGGCCACAGAAATTCCAGATGAAATTATTGAGTTGTTCCCCTGCCCTTCTGCTTTAAGTTCGACACAGATTATGGCTCTTTATGACATTACTCAAAAGCATCAACTTTCCGTTTTATTGAACGAGCATTTACTATCGGCAATAGAAAACATTCGCATAGATGCAAATGAAAGCGGAACATCGGTAGCGGGATTATTCGATGTTGATGGCCAGAAAAACAGTCAGATACTGAAGGTGTTTGAAGATTTCGATAAGCAATTAAAACCCAAGAAGTTGGCAAATGATAAAATTGCAGAGGGTAATGACCGCAATCGTTGGGCTAGATTATCTACTCAAAACCGAAAGACAAAGGTGGAAGTGACAAGGTTGTCGGAGCAAGAGCTTGAGAAGCTAAAACAATTCTTAATTGATTTAGTAGAAGCTAAAAACCAGTAGTAAAAAGAAACTGACAGGCCGACCGCCAAGCCTGACCTGTCATGCACCAACAAACATACTTATTCGGAGTATTTATGTCAGTAGAAGTGATGTTAACACTAGCCACGGCCTTAAACAACGCGATTACCAATAAACAACCATTCAGACTTCCTGCAATGAAGTTCTATGAACTGGCGGAACTTAATCGTTGTTGCGCGAAATTGAGACAGAGGGCCCATTAAGAAAATGAAGCCAGCAGTGATGCTGGTTTTTTTTGAGTGATTCGGTGGAATCAAGCGTTAAAATCTTGGATATATATTTTAAATACAACAACTTAAGAGGTTTTTAGTTTGGTGCGTTTTTTAGATAGAACCTAAATATCTGCACCAAGCAGCCTAGCGTTTAAGGTGTTGATAGTAATATGTATTTTAATTTTTTATACCAGTGATTCCACCGAATCAAGCCCGAGTTTTCTGCCCAGCCCTGGTATAGTGTTAAGCTCTAACTGATTTCGTTCCGCCCAGTCCCGCAATATTTCAATCAATGCTGGATTGTTTAGCTTAAACGCTGCTGCATAAGCCTCCCCTTTTAGCACAAACCCGTTTGCTCCGGCATCTAGTATCGCTTTAGCAATCTCAGGCTGATTTGAAGTAATTGCCGCACGCAGCAAAACACCATCCCTAAAGTTCAATAGATTACCCGTGAGCCCTGCTGAGATGTACTTGGCCACCAAGTGAGGTTTTTTGTCGTAAATGGCCTTAAGTGCTTTGAGTTGCAGATTCATGTTCCTTCTCCTCCCTATCTAGTTGCAGCCAGAGAAGATTTACGTCTTGCCAATTTGATAACAGACTTGCCTTGTTCGGTGTAGCCTCGGTACTCGTTTTTCTTAATGCTATTTTTCATATTCTCAAGAATTATTGGCAAATCTTGCTCAGCGATAGTCCAATCATCATCGTGAAGCTCAAACACTTCACAAATTGCACAATCTCCCGTTTCAACGGTAATGAGTGGGAATAGACGCTCTGCATACTCGGTTTCTTTCAAATGTGGCTTAATCACTTTTAAGTAAAACACAGCTTGCAAATCGTAGCGTAAGTCTGCGAACTGGTAGGCAGCTAACGCTGGGTTAGCACTGCGCGTGGTTTTCAAATCGCAAGGAACAATAAAATTTTTAACGGCTGTTAACCAATCCACTTTGCACTTAAGCATCAATCCGGTCTCAGGATCTCTTGTAAAGAATGCGACCTCCGCCATACCGTTTTTACGATTTAAAAATTTGTTCGCGTGAGCGTTGCGTTCAATGGCTTGATTGAGTCCGATAACGCTATCAAACATCTCCCTTGACACTGGTAGCTTAAGCGCCTTAAGAGCGATGTGTTGATTATCCTGAAGTAATTTAATGATTGCAGCACAGGTCACCGCAGACTGCAGTTCGGTATCGCATAACGCAAAACACTCGTCACCAATGTTCGCTTTGATCCACTCCAATTGACGCGACTCAAACGGTCTTTGCGGAGCGTTGGCTTGCTCAAGACGTTTGATTAATTCGGCAATGGTGCCGCTGGTTGTTAGTTTGTTGGCTGCGCAGGCCTCTTTAAGTTCGGTTAATGACTTTGGATCATCTGGGAATTGCTCTGAGTCGAGCAGGGCAAATCTGCGAGCATTAAATACATCGGCTCCCTCTAGTGTTAATTCATGGCTTAGAACACCGGACTCGCGGGATTTGGCGCTGAACTGTTTACCTTTACCGTTGATATACGCTTGTTCGTATTTCATTGGGCTATCTGCATAGCACTTAACCTGACTTGAGCTAATGGCATCTAATGAGTGATACACATCGTTTGGAATGTCAGAGTAAACACCTTCGATAAGTTCACCGGTGTCAGATAAGAATTGCGCTTTGCCGTCCACATAACCAGGCTTGACTAAATGCGTCAGGCTTGCGGGGATGATGCTTGAGGTTTGCTGGCTGGTGATGGTAACCGTGCTCACGCTAGCAGGGTCAAAAAATGCGTTCATAGCAGAATTTAACGCATCTAAATCAAAATCAAATGAACTCATGATACTCACTCCAAAAATCTAACTCTTCAATTGCAACCATCATTACACGGCTTCCAATTGAGGCAAATTTCTAGAAATGGAGCAAAAAAAATGCCCGCATGAGCGGGCTATTGGAGTGAGCTTTTAGCTTATAGCTATAAGTTCTCGTTGTTTTAATAATGACTGCATCATACCTATCAAATTTTATTGCGCAAGAAATTCTCGAAAAATGACTTGAAAATTGACTTGTGGAGGTAAAACTGCTGAAATGTGCAACACATTTTTTAAATTGTAAGCGCTATGAATATCAGTAAAAAGGTAACCAAAATTGCGTTAGCTGTATTGCTTGGTTTGTGTCATCCGCTGGCTGTGGCCAACAGTGGCTTAGATGCTTTGTTAGAGGCTAACAAATCAGCTAAGCAGGCACAAACACAGCCAGAGAAAATGCCGGAAGGTGAGGGTAAGGAGCTTATAAAGAATGCTTTCTCGATGTTAAACGACATCGTATGGTCTCAAGCGCTTCCAGTGAAAGGTATGGTGATGATGGTCTCTCGAGATGGTACTCAAGTGCTCGCCTCCACGGATGGCAGGATACTCGTTAAAGGCGGCGAGGTATTCGATGGCTGGAACCGTTCACCTATAGCAACTGAAGCCAACGCAAAGGCGGCATGGCTTGCCAAGATTGATAAGGTCTTAGGGGTTTCTGTGAAGGATATGGCTGCATATTACATTGGTGATTTAGAAAAAACAGAGCCCGATCTAGTTGTATTTGTAGATCCTTTATCGAAGTTAAACGCTGACCTATTTAACAAGCTCCTTTCGATTAAAGGTAAGCAAATCGCGTTACTGCTTACCCCAATAGTGAATGGTAAAGAGGCTGCGATCAGAGCTAGGGAGCTGTGGTGCGCCAAAGACCAAAGTGAATCCCTACGATTGCTAGTTAACAGTGATTTCACCACAGCCCCAGAAACCCTCGAAAACTGCGACATTAAAAAGCTATCCACCACGATTGGGGTTACTCAATTTCTACAGATCCGTCGTTTACCCTATTTCGTTAACGGACACGGACTGCACAACGTCGGATTACCCGATTCATTAACTGATTTCATTTCCCAAACGGAGAAATAATGATTACTCGAGCATTAAAATTAGGCATGGTCGCAGTTAGTTTGGCAACTCTTTTTGGATGTCAGTCGATGTTCGAAACGGGTGAAGAACCTACGGTTTGTGTGAACACTCAAAACAGCGGATTACCCTGTACCACCACTAGAGAAATTCTGAAACTGGCTGATACACCAGGCGGCATTGAGGCAGAAAAAGCGCGGCGAGCAGCTGCAAGCGATGAAGATTGCCCTGACTGTAACGTACCTAAGAAGTCAGTGGCTATCTCCGGCGCAATGGCCAATCAATCCGGCTATGGCTTGGACGCTAACGGCCAACCAATTACCCTGAATGACGTCAGTAATGCTTACATGTTTAGGGCTGATAACAACCGTGCATTACCCGCACCAGAGCCTATCGCTGTTCGACAGGCGCCCAAAATGCTTCGTGTTGCATTTGCTCCATGGCAAGACGACAAAGGCCGTTTACAGAACGTCGGTTATGTCTATACCGAAATTGAAACCCGTAAATACACCTATGGCCGTGAAGCATTCAACATGCCTGCTCAAATCACTCCGCTTTATATTCGTCAGCAATCCATTGAAGAAGAGCGAAGGGGTAACCCAAGCGAAATTAACGGAGTTGGCATTAAGACAGGTAAACCTGGGCGTAATAATTTCAATGCTGATCTAGAAGCGGCAAAGGCCACTTTGGACCAAGCGCCAAAAGCAGTTCAAGAAGCGTTACGCGCTAACGGCAATTAACACGGGTGCGAAATGACAACTGTAAATAACTGGAAAAATAGTCAAGGCATTGAGAAATATTCCTCAATCATCCCAATCTTAGATGAATTTGTGAGTGAGGAAGGGGAGCATCTTGGTTACATCTTAGAAGGGGGTTACCTTGGCGTAACGTGGCTATGTCCACCGTCAGGTGGTTATGGTGCAAATACGATTTCCACGCTGGATTCGATTTTCAAAAAAGTCTATCCAGAAGGGACTGTGCTGCAATTCTCGCTAGTGGCTTCAGACGACTTAGTAACAGTGTTAGACAATTACCGACATTGCCGTGGCAAGCGTAATCGGTTCGATACGGTCATTGATAATGACAATATGACCGAATACATGGTTGATTATTATAAAGCGCTTGCTGATACCTCAATCCCTTCGCGAGATATGGAAGGTGTACCGCTTCGCAACTTCGAGGTATGGGCCTCAATCAAGGTGCCTATCAAGAAAGCCATGCCGACTACAGAGGAAGTCGAAGATTTTGTAGATATGGCTAACAACCATGAAGCGTCATTACAACAAATCTTTGGTGTAGCGACCAAAATGCAACCTGAGATCCTAATTAACCGATTGCAGATGATCCACAACCCATCCCCGAATGCAGTTTGGCGCCGTGGAATTAAAGTAGATGGTAGACAAGGCTGTTACCGTTCTACTCAGCCCATCCGTGCGCAGTTGCTTGAACCTGGCACTGAGGTCAAAGTCGATGGTTCTGATTATATGGCGATTAAAGCGGAAGATGGTTCTACACGATTTATTCAAAGTGTGAGCATTAAAGAGTTCCCAGATTCCATTTACCAAGGCACGTTACATTTAATGACTGGCGATTGGTTGAAAGGGGATGATGGCGCTATTCCCGGCAATTTCATGATCAACCTTGTTGTTGAAATGAGCCCTAAGAAAGTCGCTAAGGATTACTCCAAGCGCCGCCTAATGGCCAAACAGATAGGTGAAGGTCCGTGGGCTCGTTGGATTTCGTCTTTGAAATACGGCCTGCAAGATTTTGAATACTACGAGCATTATCTAGAGCGAGAAAAGGCTCAGCATTGCCGCTTTCATTTAAACTTTCAAATGTGGGGACCGACTTTAAAGTCAGTTAAGAACTGCACTAAAAAACTAATCACGCGCATGGAAGGCTTTAGTTGGTCAGCTGGCGTGGATAGCTTGATTGGCCGTTTCACTTGGCTAAATGGTCTGCCAATGTGTACCTCAAGTGAAGTCAGTAGTTTCATTGAACGCTTTGACTTTCTCCCTAGTAACTTGGTCAAGTTCTTCGTTCCTATGGTGGCATCGTGGCCAGGAAACGCAGTGCGACACCCTGTGCTGACATACATTGCCCGTGATGGTCAGTTAATCACCTTTGACCCATTAAAGTCAGACTCCAATTACAACATCTTTATAACCGCAACCTCTGGCGCTGGGAAGTCGGTCTCTGCTAACTATTTGATTGAAGGTCTACTTTCAACCGGAGAAAACCGTTATCCAGATGCACTTGGTAATATCCACGGTGATCCTGATGGTGGCCGCGTATTCATCATCGACTCAGGTCGCTCATACGTTAAAACAACAGAGTTGTACGCAGGACAGTTCGTAGAGGTTATTCCGGACAACCGCTTTGCGTTTAACCTATGTCCTTTTAAGAGTATCGACGAATCTCAAAAAGATACTGATGAAGGCGTTGTAGATAGTGACGCTAACAACTATTTAGGCGCTCAAGGTGAAATGCTGTTGAACATCCTGAAGTTGATGGCTTTCCCACTTGGAGACTGTAACAGCTATCAATACTCTGCAATGTCAGTATTGCTCATGCAACTGTGGAACGAGAAGGGTAGGGAAACCAGTATTGACGATTTCGCTGATGCTTGTGCTAAACATCCCCGAGAAGAAGTTCAACAAATCAGCGACCAATTGACTCCTTGGTGTTACTTACGCGGTGGCCAAAACAGTTGGATGTTCAACCCTAGCAAGCCGCCCATTCAGTTTGAGAAGGATTTAGTGGTGTTAGAGCTAGACGGACTTAACGGTTCAGACCAGCTCAAAGCGGTGTGTATCATGCTGTGTATTCAACGTATTCAGCAGGAAATGTTTAGGCATGATCAACTGCATATTGTGAAAGCCTTTATTCTCGATGAAGCGTGGGAGTTCTTAAAGGAAAACAAGGGTGTAGATGAGCAGACCCGTCAGGTTCTTCAAACTCTGGCAAAATTCCTCGAATCTGGTTGGCGTCGTTTCCGTAAGTACAACAGCCTGGGTGTGTGTATTTCGCAATCGATGAAGGATGCCAACGAGTCGCCTGCGGGTATCGCGATGGCCAGTAACTCGGCTCACTTATTCTACCTCATGCAAAACGGTGAGGAACTGGCCCGACTCAATAAAGAGGGTAAGTTCATTGAGCAGGATTACCTTTTACTGAGGAATATCAAGACGGTTAGGCCGTTTTTCAGTGAAGTTCTGTTATGCAGTGGCGGCACAAAATCTGTAGGCAGGCTATATCTGCCAAGGGCTAAAGCACTGACTTACTCTACCGCTCCAGACGAGAAAAAACAGATTGAAATCATGATGAAAGACAAGGGGGTCGATATGTTTACCGCTTGCCAGATGATTGCTGAAAGGGAAGGAAAAGATCTAGTCGGGACATGGCGACGTCGATTCGACGCCAAAAATGAATCTTAGGCCTGCTGCTCGCAGGCCTCGCGTTCTTACTTAAAAGAATGGATTAGCGTTGATACTGGAAACAACTTCTTCAAGCTGTCTCTCAGGGAGGCTCGAATCTACCCCAGGGAAGGGGGATAACAGATGTTTATGGGCAACAGCGGAAATCGCTAATGTGATACTCGAATGTTCATTGGCAAGATACAGCTCTATTGCTTGCAGTGTTTCTTCAGGGAATGACCAGTGTCGAATGAACACAGGAAGTAGTTCTTGGTTGAGTGCTGTGCATTCACCAATTGTGACATTAATACCCATGTGATCAGCGTAACCAGCTACCAGCATAGCTCCACCGAATAACGCAATGCCTGTGATATACGAACTGGGTTTGCGCTGAATGTAGTCGAGTGCGATGGCGGTGTCGATTGAATAGTTTATGAGTTGAGTACTGACGTCATAAGCGGAGCTAGGCAACAGTTGTCTTAGCATGTAGGTAATGATCAGATTGACACTTCTGAGCGTTCCTAGTTTGGTGATTGAACGTTTTAAATCATCAAAGTTTTTAATGACGGGTAATGCAGCTGAATTGGCTACACGAAGGAACAACGCAGCGAGAGCAGCATCATTACCAACAAGTCGGTAAAGTTCATTAATGGGATCGTCGTGCTTCAAAATTTCCCTGATCTCCGGTACGGGGACATTTTTGATAAGTAAATCAAACTGAGCGCTTTGGGTTGCGTCAGTTATTGATTTAGCCGATATGGTGTAGTTAGCCATAAATCATCCATTAATTAACCGCTTAGACGCTTAGACGCTTAGACTGAAGAGTATCATGAAACACCTGATTGAGTGTAATCGTACATCAGTATCTATGCCGTACAAAAAAATTAATTAGTATAAACTACTTTAACTATGGGGGTCGCATGTTGAGAAATATAAATTGTATGGTGTTAGGTTTGATGTTGGCTGTTTTTTATTCGTTCACGGCGCCAGCATTCGCATCACCCGCGCCTAATGAGGCTGAAAGCTGTGCTGTTGCTATGGCCCAGTTTCGCTATTACGCACATGGTTATGAGACTGGGGCTAAATGGATCCCAGGCAGTTTAGAGGCACCTAAGTACGCTGAAAGCGAAGTCAATCCAGAAGGGGTGATTATTGATTATTATATTGCTAAAGAGTACACCGAGGGTAGCAATCAGATCCCTGTTGAAATTACTCGTCGATTAATTCACACGGCATATAACAACTATCAATCGGGTCATAGCGCATCGTTTGGGAGCTACTGGACGTTGGCCTCGTGTATGGGGGTTATTAATAAGCCAATCGAGTTCCTAGGACGCTGTGACGAAAGAGAAGCGCAGCCGACGAAAAGGGGATTCCAAGAATTCGTGCAGTGTGCTAGTCCCAACAGCTAATTCTCAAAATTTGCCTCAATCAAGAAGCGTGATCTAATGGAGACATAGAACACGAATCGGATTGGGGCATGACAGACACGTCTTTAGAGCAATTATCCAAGTTTGGCATAACTGAGTTATGGCAAGTTGGACTTGTAATGCCTCTGCAATACAAAGATTTACGCCTTGTTCAATATGACTTGAATCCCTATCAAGGCTTCTCTGGGATGACGCTTTTCGGCGGTCATATTCACTCCGTATCTGACATCAAGTTAGGACGCACTAAAAAACGCAGTCCCTTCATCATTGTTGAGCTGACAGACCAACAGGGGTTCCGACTGAAAACCTTCGTTTACGACACAGCTGAAAACCTAAAATCGTTGAGCAACGGGCTCGCGATGGCTAATCAGCATCACCCTATCTATGTCTATGGCTTACCGGAATATCAAAACCAACAACTGATTTTAAAAAATCAGGAGTTTATTGCCCCCGATGATTTAGGGCGGTTGCATGTGTGCTATGAACTGGCCAAGGGAAGGAGCAAAGCGGAACCCAAGGTAATCGATTTCCTCAGCCGCTTACTGTCAGAACGTGATGTTATCAAGGAGTGTGCTGACAAGATTAGAGATCTGCTTTCAGCTACCGCTGTAAGTAACAAACGACTAAAGCAATTTCTGGGTGCAGCCCCGAGTGACAACATCGAGCAGATGTTACAGGAGATCCATTTCCCCGATTGTGTTCAACGAGGTTACGCACGGATTCGGCAAGTTAGTAAGTTAGCAGCAGTCCTCATTGGTGCAGAGGCAAAGAAATTGGCGTCACAGTGGGGAGTAAAGCGTGTCCCGTTGCAGTTTGAGTCAGAGGCGATAGATAACCGCATTAAATCGTTACCATTCCAAATGACCGAGGAACAAAAATCCGCGGCATTAAGTATGGTCGCGCAAATGACCACGGCAGTATCTCAACACATGATGTTAATTGGTGACGTTGGCACCGGAAAAAGCTGTGTGATTGGCACCTGTGCCGCCTCAGTTGTGGATGCTGGTGGGCGAGTGGCCATTATGCTGCCTACTTCGAATTTAGCGCGTCAGTTACATCGAGAGTTCTCTGAGTATTACCCTGACATCAGCCCGACGTTAGTCATTGAAGGGGAGATCATTGAAGAGATTTCCCAATGTCGAATGTTGATTGGTACCACGGCGATTTTACACAAACAGTGGCCATTCACATTTGATCTGACCGTCGTGGATGAACAGCACAAGTTTTCAGTAGAACAGCGTGAGCTTTTTTGCGCTGACGGGGCGCATTTACTGGAATCGACAGCAACCCCAGTACCGCGAACTGCGGCTTTGCTGAAACATGGAGTGCTGAAGGTATACGAGCTAAAGCATTGCTTCGTAGATAAGCGTATTGAGAGTCGTTTGTTAGAGCATTACGCAGGTCGAGACTTGGCAATAAGAGCGTTAAAAACGCTTCAAAGCGGCCAAAAGTTATTGATCGTTTGCGCCCTTAAAGATGAAAGCAAGTGTGAGGCATTTGCGGATATTCAGAATGCGACAGAGGCATACGAGAAATGGTGCCGATTCATCCATAGTAATCGTCACGTCCTGCCGGATGGTAGCGGGGTAGTTCTGGCGCATGGAGGGCTAACAAACGAAGAAAATGCTGCGGCAATCGATGCGCTCAATACGGGTGATGCAAACGTGCTGGTAGCGACGACATTAGTTGAAACTGGGCTGACGATTAAAGGGTTAACCCACTGCATTGTGATGAATCCAGACAGGCTAGGTCTCGTCCAACTCCATCAGCTTAGAGGGCGCTTAGCAAGGCACGGAGGGGTAGGGTACTTTGATTTACTGTTACCCCTTGAAATAAGCCCAAAATCAAAGGATAGGCTAGAGTTAATTTCTCAAATTTCTCATGGCGTGACGCTAGCGATTGAGGACATGAAATTAAGAGGATTTGGCGATTTAACCAAATCAGGTCGCTCGCAAACGGGAGTTAATCAGCGATATTTGTTCGGTTACAAAATCAATCTTGATGATTTAAACGATGCAATTGAGTTGATTGATACCTCAAGTTAGGTCAGAATCAACACAATTTTATTAACTCAAGAGCTTTATGGTTTATGGGTAAGGTATGAAACTACAATCGTTAAGTAAAAAATCGTTCATCGCATTTATTGTCATCTTGGCTCTTGCCCTTCTCGTTTGGGTAGTGAGCCAGTTCAACAGCTATAAAACATCACTACCAACGGGTGTCGCCAAAGATGGCCCTCCGGCCCTAGCAACTTTGTTAAGCAGTAACGCCAATAACAAAGTGATCCAGAAATGGAGTGTCACCGACGGTTCGCAAAATATCACGGGTTGGCTGGTGGATCTGAGTGGCCAAAAACAAATTTATTGGAGCACGGGCGACTTTGTTATTGCTGGTGGTCTGGTGGATGCGAATGGCGTCAACTTAACGGAGCAGTGGGCGACGACGCTGGGCATCTCCGAAGCCGATAGGAATCAGCCACAACAAGCAGGTCGAGCACAACGCGCACCTGTTGCTCAGCAAACTTACACTGAGCAGGATTGGCAAAGTCTCACTGCGGCGAAATACATTCAACTGGGCTATGAACAAGCGTCAGCTGAGAAAGCGATTTATGTATTCTTTGAACCCTTCTGTAGTGCTTGCAGTAGCTTACTCGCACGTTTGAAACCCGAGATTGAAAGCAAACAGTTGGATGTGCGCTTGGTGCCGTTAGCGTGGATCAGCGCCAACTCTGTCCCAGCAATCCAAGCCATGATTGATGGCGGTAAGGAGGCGGTGTGGAAGCACGAAGAGGCGAAGCAAACTAAAGCTGCTTATGCCACTGCAACTCCAACCCCAGAAACTAAGATGGCCATCATCCAAAACTCTGAGCTCATGGGTACACTGGGCATCCAAGGTACGCCGACGCTGTTTTATCGCAATGGTGGTGAAATGGTCAAAGTGGTGAATAACTTTGCCGCAATCTCCCAAGCCATAAACTCGCTACAACTCACCGCATCAGTCAATTAATTTCCCAACTCCATAAGGAGATCCCATATTGGGATCTCCTTGGTATTATAAGCACATTTGATTAATTTAATGTGCATTAATTCATCGCAAAATTCCCATTAATTGCTCAAAAAAGGGGTAAATAAATTTATCCATTTATATAATTCTGATAACCTATGTAATCATAAAAAAATGTTGGGTTCAGAATGCGCGACTTAACTTTCAGTAAATCCGCTATAGCGCTACTTATACTAGCGCAATCGGCGTGGTCATTTAACGCTTTAGCTGTATCCGGTGTAACCATCACTGGTGAACTGTCTGCAAAAATGCCCGAAATCGTCTTGACCCCACCTTCAGGAGTGGTGGCTAACGTCCAGCAGGTGCAAATCAAACCAACTCAAGGAACCGGTGCGGGTTGTAGCTTAACGACGGATGTAGCGGCGGCAAAAGCCTTTACGCAGTCCCAAGGTAACATGCTCTGTTTACTGGAGTGGAGCTTGCCATCAGGGTTAAGCACTTACAGCGATGGTATTCAGGGTTACTTTAATAACTCTGGCAATAACATCATCGGGTATACCGTAAGTATTTATTCTGGCAGTGGCAGTGAAAAAGTGCTGGTTGAAACAGGCTCGATGACTGTGGAAGCGGCGCAAGCTATTTCCCCAAACATCGTTGAAATCGTAAGTGACTTAACCACTGGTATCCAGTTAGGCTCGGACGTAACCAGCAACAGCAAGGGAAACATCCTCAAAACCGTCCAAGTTAAGACCGATTCAAGGCCATATACCCAAGTAGTTAATGCGCCGAGTCTCGGGGCGTGTACCATCCCGATTGGCAGCACATCATGTACCATGTCCACAGCTGGCACGACTATTGTCACCGACACAAGCAGTTCGACGGGCTCAACCAACTACAGCATTAGCGTGGATTCGGATAATGGCTATTTCAAAACCATCAATGGCCAATATCAGTCGCAATACAATCTCGCGTGGGACTTCAGGACCGCGACACTCGACGATTATATGATGCAAGCGGTGGCCTCGGGTAACGAGGTGCCAATCACTAAAACATTTGCAGACGGCACGACACTAACTATCGAGAACGAAAAAGCGCTATTAACAGTAGCTACCCCTCACGCGGGTAAATCCGGTACGTGGTGGCATCCACAGGCGACTATTACGTTAAAACCAGATCCACAGTATTCAATTAAACAACCAAGCTATAACCTGGCTGGAAATGACATTCTCTCTACCGATGTTATTACCTTACCTTCGGGAGAACTTAAGCTGAGCCCTAAGCTCGTTGAGCAGCATACGGATGTATGGGCATTCGAGTTTGACCTGTCTTCACTTCCAGATGGCGTTTACATCCCATACGCGACGTTGACGGACGCTTACAGCAACACATGGGAAGGTGTCGTAGGTGAGTCCAGTAACATCGATAGAAATCCTCCAACTATCAGGATTTACAACACTAACGGCGGCATTGTTAATGCTGCCGACCCTATTTATTTCTTTGATGATATTCTCGTTGCGGCTGTTGATTCCATGTCTGGTGGGGGGAAGGTAATTGCTGCGTCAGTGGATGGCCAATCAGTTCTTGGAGATGGTATTGATGAAGGGATTGAGTATTTAAAAATGCTCAAAACTCCAGATACTCCATTAGAGCCCAATACTGATAAATTACTATCCGTGGTAGTCCAAGATAATGCTGGTAACACATCAGTTCAGGAAGTCTCAATTCGATATATGCCAGTAAAATGGCAGATTGACGACAGAAGCCAGACTTATAGAAGAGGTGTTCAAGCGGTCTCTATGCCACTCAAAAACACCGAGGGGGTTGGTTGTCGCATGTATGCCTCAGCTGAGCAGGCACGTAAAGCTGGTGGTCAGTTAAATTATCGCTGTTTTATAGAATGGCTACTATTCCCTGATGGCACCGGCTCTCAATGGTCTAACTCTCAGCAAGTGCTCGCGGGTACGTTCCAAAAAGCGACCAGTACATCCTCACTTAACGAGGCTAAGTACAAGGTTTGGATGATCAACCGAAAAAACTCAGAAGCGCTCAGCTTTGTGGGTTCGCAAGTATTTAAAGTGACTGAGCCGGAGCCGCCAGTAGTAACTGTTGCTAAATACCGTGAATTTAAACCTGACATTTTTACGACGACAGTTGATGGTGGGGTGATTACCACCACGTCAGCTGAGTTTATTAACGGTGATTTAACTTTTTCAATCACCAGCAGTGATGGCTCTCAGGTGTCATACCCTTACACACAATCAGGCTCTGCTCAGTCTAAAAAGCGGATTGGTAAAGTTTTAAGTGTGGGGGCATCTGCCTTGTGGACCTCAAGAGATATTGAGTTAAAAGCTCAGTACACCGGGGACAAAACCGCGTTAGGAACTAAGAAGGTTAAAGTTCTGACTGTGCCAGCTAACACTATTGTAGCGAAGCTAGAAACCCCCGAGGTACTTCAAAACACTCAGTCTACGATCACTGCTAAAGTGAGTATTGGCTCTCTGGACTTCTTAACTCGAAAAATGACTTACGATAAAGATACTATGGGTGATTGGTCTGCAGTCATTGCATTGGAGTCGCGAAACAAAGAAGGTACTAGCTATCAAAACCTAACAGATCCATTAAAGCTTAACAGTGAAGGTGTGGCATCTGCGGAAATCCCATTAAAGGACTTTTCTATTGGCAGTTCTCGCTTAGTGGCTCTTGTGACTGTGGATAGTAAACTGGCTGATTACCAAAAAACGATTAAGAGTAATTCTGCATTTTTCCAGATTTATAAAGGTGAGGCTATTGACGGAGATATCCAGATAAAGCGCATGGCGAGTAAAGCGCCATTCGCGGCTCAACTGCTATACGTACCTAATACACTAGATGACCGTCGTGCTAAAGGCGACGTGACTTGGGAAATGTCGAAAGATAGTGGCGGTACGTGGGAAGAAATTGCCACTAACAAAGACTTTGTTCAAATCCTGTTATCGACAAAAGGGATCTACCAATTTAGAGCGCAGATTGCGAACAAATACAGTGGAATTAGAACAACCACTGATTTTCAAGAGGTGTTGGTGTACGAGCAACCTGATCTGAAGATTGAAGGGGTTAGTGCATTGCATAGTGGTGAAACTGGTGAGTACAAACTTCTGGATAATGACGAATCTATCGACTTGACTTCAACGGAGGTCCAATGGTCTTTAGATGCTGTGAACTGGGTTAATGGTGATGATAGTTTTACATTAACAATGGACAAGGATACTCGCTATAACGTTTATGCTCGCGCTGCTTACGTGAATACTGAGCTGGCTGGTGATGCTAGATTCTCGAAGGCTACTAAGATTGTACGAGCTGCACGATTACAACCTGTGAGAATGTCGTTGCCAGTAATCAAGGCGATGGAAGAAGGTGTACCCTACACACTAGATGTGACAACTACCTTAGCTGATACTGCCGCAGGTACTCCAATCATTACAGAATGGACTTTGCCGGACGGTACTAAAACTCTATCACCATCTATTACTTACACCCCAACAGCGGCAGATGTCACTAATAAGCTGGTTACACTTCAAGTCAGAGCATGGGCAGAGGGGTATCAGGCAGAGACAGAAAACCTGAAACGGTTAACGCCTGCTGCATGGAGATATACTTTCCCATCTTTTGAGATCATCAGCAAAACGAACAGTAGTTACGCCCCAACTTCTGGTTCAATGTTGATTAACACACCGACAGATCTCCCTCCTTACTATTCAGGAGTGACTTTCTCAGTAGAATGGAAAATCCCTGAGACATTTGAAGTGGTTCGTAAGTCAGATAAGCAAGTGGTTTTCAATGTGACGAAAGCGGGAACCGAGAATGTTCAAGCTACGGTCACCGATAACAGAGGAAACGCTAAGGTGATTTCAAGCTATATCGGCACAAACCAAGCGCCGGAGCCCCAGTTGAGCATTGAGCCACGTTATAGCAACACTATGATGCGCGAGCCATTAACCGTGATAGCAAACTTGTCAGGCAAAATGGGACATCCATTAGACAGAATCAACACGGTTAGTTGGTATCTAGATGGCAAGCTGGTGGAGCCTACCAATCTGAGGGTGATGGTAAGTGGTGTTGAAGCGGGTGTTCACAAACTAAAAGCGGTTATGACATCCGTATTCAACATCCAACGGGAGTACGAAATGGAAATCCCCGTTGCCAAAAACGTAGAACCCAAATGTAACGTGAAGGAAAGCAATTATTCCAACATTCTCCGACTCGATCTGATATGTACTGACGAAGATGGTAAGATGGCGAAATACGAGTGGAACATTAACGGTGAAGTATCACCCTACATTGGCTCTTATATTTACGTAAGTAAGTCAACTGGTTATAGTGCTGTGATTATCGCTAGAGGCGTGGATGACTCTGGCGCTTACTCAAATTCAATTGAGAAAAGCTACTCTTATTAATTAGTTTTGATCCTGTTGAGAATCCCGCCCCCTCGGCGGGATTTTTTTGGAACGGTGAAATCGGCGCATAAAAAAACCGAGGTGGTTGAGGCCTCGGTAAAGTGGGTAGCAAAGGAAAAGGTGAAATCAGCTTTAGGCGGTAGCTCGTTGTTTTGCCAAGGTATGCACTAAAAGGCTTGAAATTTCAGACAGTGAATCGTTAGCACCAACTTGAGTATCGATTTCAATTTGTTGATAGTAACCCAAGACGCATGTGTCATCATGCTTGCTCGTGCTGTTAAAGAAACAAAATGTCGGGTCTAAGTAGTAATCACTACGTTTCAACCATCGATGCTCAAGCGCAATGGCGTCATCCCCGATAGCGATAATGACGATACCCTGAACGATTGTGCGTTTATATAATAGTTTGATAATTCTTAATAATGTTTGATCATTTATATAATAGTTTGATATTTTTTGGCTCTTTTGGTGAATGTGCGGATTAAGAGTTAGCACATTTTTGCCCCATTGCGCGTTATCGGGGCTACTGACAATTAACTCTACAAGCTGTAAGTAGACCAAATTTTAGTAATGCTTCTGAGTTTCGAAAGGACTCTGACATTTATAATGTGTCTAACGGGCTAGTTGTCCCCGCAAAATGTTGGCCAAGTACATGTGTATAGATTTGTGTGGTACTAACGTCATTGTGGCCCAGTAACTCTTGAACACTTCTTATATCACGACCAGCTTGAAGTAAATGGGTTGCGAAGCTATGCCTAAACGTATGGCAGGTGACGCGTTTATTCATTTGAATATTACGCACGGCATTCCCGAGCGCTTTACGAATAACACTTTGATGTAAATGATGCCTGCAAAGTGTTCCTGTATAAGGATTGATACAGGTTGTGCTGGAAGGGAAAATAAACATCCACCCGTGTTGCCTAAACGCATTGGGATACTTACGTTCTAATGCATTTGGCAGAGATGGACCTATCCCTTGCTGGTTATCATTCTGTTGAATTTTAATAGCCTTTTCAATATATGTAGTGAGCTTTTCTGCGCATCTATGGCTGAGGATGGTTTGCCTATCTTTATGTCCTTTACCGTCTCTAACGGTCAGCGAAGCTCTCTCAATATCAATATCTTGGATACGTAACCTGAGGCATTCTGAAACTCTTAGTCCACTACCATAGAGTAGTTCTATTATTAGCCTATCGCGGCCATCAAGTTCATTTAGTATTAGTGAGATTTCTAATGGGGATAACACTGTCGGTAAATGTCTCTGTTTAGTGGCATAGCAAAAACCTAAATCCCCAAGCTCATGGTGCAAATGCTTCTGATACAAATAGGCTAATGCGTTAAGTGCAATTTTTTGTGTGTTGATGGCCACATTTCGTTGATTGGCAAGGAAGGTTAAAAATTGTGTAACTTCTTCCGTTCCCATTGTTTCAGGGTGACGCTTGTCGTGAAAGTTAATAAAGGCCTTGATCCAATAGAGATAGGTTTTTTCCGTTCTAATACTGTAACCACGCATACGCATTTCTTCTTGAAGGCCGCTTAGAAATGGGCTTTTTAGACTCATGATAACCCTCGTCCTTAAATACTGTTATTTTATACAGTATTATTTGAAATTCCCGGATATCAAGGAAAATAGTGAAAAAATTTTGCGCGTTTGTACGTGTGCTAATTCATATAATTAATTTATATCAATATGTTATGTGTTTGCGATTTGAGATAATAGGTTTGGAAAACGCGCATGCGCGTTTTTCCAGATAGTATATTTGAAGAGAAGCTGATAAGTTATTTGCAATACAAGTAGTTAACTGTGCGCGTTTTCACTGGTCCAACGAGGTAAACGCGCATGCGCACTAATAAAATGTTAAATAGATTCAACTAACTATGGAGTAAATCACTTGAGTAAAATTAAATTAGGACTTTTTTTATCTATCATATTATTGATGACGGGGTGTGCAATCCCAGTTGATAGATATACGGCTACAGCTGACAATCAAATTAAAATAAAAACATTTCAAAACAAATTAAACGTTGATAAGTTCACTGCGACTAAAACTAATTACAAGGTTCAGTGCCGATTAGCCAATAACGTAGAAATGACTGATGGACGCTCATTTGAAGGTTATATTCAAGATGCAATGATAGAAGAATTGAAAATGGCTGGTGCTTATTCAAAAGATTCTGAAATCTTGATTAAGGGGCATTTAAATGATACAGATGTTAGCTCTGGCGTAACAGATGCTCATTGGACTTTTGATTTAACAATCTCCAATGCAAGCGGTAAAAGTTTTAGTATCCATCACAAGCGAGAATACAGCGCTAGTTTTATGGGGGGAATTGCTTGTGGCTCGGATATGCCAAAATCTTTCCTACCAACAGTACAAGAGCTAATAGGTAAAATCATTAATCACCCTGATTTTGATAGTTTATTTAGCTCAAAAACTATTTAACAAGTTGCTCAAACGGACGCGTAACAGTTGGCCATCGCTTCGCGACTAAGGACAACTGTTACTTAGCCGCTTAGCAAGGCGTTAGGCATTACTCCCCCCCACACACAAGGAACTAATAGATGCAATTTAAGCCCTTGCTTATGGAACTCCTCCAGGCCACTGGATTTTGCACGATCTTGACCTTTTTATTCACGATCGCCTTCCTCGAGAGAAATGATGATATGATTGGGTTCACCTTAGTAGCGCTGGTTTTGGGCGGTATCCCGACCATGCTTGCAAAAAGGTTTATCTTGAGTCTCATAAAGGAGGTGAAAGCGGCGAGTTAATTTCCGCAGGAATTGACTTTGGCTCTTAAACAGGCGTTAGGCGCTCATAAAATTTAGACGGAAGAGTGAATGAAAAAAGAAATCGATGAAATTGGATTTTATGCTGTAGAAGATTGGTCAGTGGAAGATTTCTATACCTTCTTTCATCAATTGAACATTTTATATAACCGACTAGCCGTATTAGAAGACATAAGAGAGAAGAAGAGCCCAGTTAAGTTAAAGAATGCGCTTTATGGTTCGTTGTCAAGAATTCCTATAGAGGAAAGATTGCAGATAAAGTCGGTAGAAATTCATTCGCCTGGCGATTTCAACCTTCTCGGTCTGGACAAAATTATTATTCAAGTTAGAGGATTGATTAAAGATTTAACTTATCAAAATAGATTGGATAGAGAAGCAAAGGAGACCCAACTTCGTCACGATAACGAGATGAACGAAGTAAAGGTGGCCTCCGCCAAGCTAGATCTACTAGAACAACAAATAAAAGTCATGAAGGATCTTGGATATGATCAAGGGCAAATCGATATAGGCATAAAAGCATTGTCGGATCCGCTAGATCAAATTGCGAATATTTCACAAAGAAAACAGGTGACTTTAAAATCGCCTAATCGGGTAGCCGGAGGTATCTAGCCTCCAGCCCCCACACCACCCTGCATGCGGCTCCGCACAGGGCGGTTCATTTAGAACGCCTAACTCACTTTCTGGTTAGGATAATGAACTGCAATCCATCCATCTCTCAGTGAACATAAACCTGCTTTCTTAAGATAGTCATTATTCAGCGCTTGCTGTATCCCGGGTGTTTTAGAGCTACGCCAAGGGCCTTTACTTGTAATACCACAAGCAACAGCTGCTTGGATCCTAACGCCACGTTTAAGTAAGTTTTGTACCTTAGTCCGTGGTTTTCGCCACTGACGCCAGTAGCACATACGAACACGACGACGGATCCAATGGTCTAAATCGACACATCCTTGGTAGGCATTGGCTATGCCAAAGTAGTTGATCCAACCTTGCATGTATTGACGCATTTTAAACAGCTGATAACTCATACTCACGCCCCAATTTCGGTTCGTTAGTCGCCTCATCTTTTGTTTGAAAATGTGCAATGTTTTAGCATGCCACTGGATCTTCCCGCGGTTAAATGTAAACCCTAGGAACTTGCTTTGACCTACCTTAACCACTTGGCTTTTCCGTTCATTAACAACCAGTTTTAGCTTAGTGGCAAGGTAGCGAGTAATGCTCTTTAGTACCCGTTCCCCCGCGCGAATAGACCTTACCAAAATGATAAAGTCGTCCGCGTAGCGGGCGAATTTATGCCCTCGGCTTTCCAGCTCTTTATCCAGACTATCCAGCATAATGTTAGAGAGTAATGGCGAGAGTGGGCCGCCTTGAGGCACGCCTTCGAAGCTTGCTTCAAATTGGTCGTTGATCATCACGCCAGCACGCAGGTATTTACCAATAAGCGCCAGCAGACGCTTATCCTGTACCTTAATCCTCAATTGAGTCATCAACAGGTCGTGATTTACTCGATCAAAGAACTTGGATAGATCAACATCGACGGCAAATTTGCGTTTCTGTTTGATGATATCCCTTACTTGCAGTACCGCTTGTTTGGCATTCCTGTTCGGTCTAAAGCCGAAGCTATTAGCCGAGTAGAAAGGGTCAAACAACGGCGTGAGAATTTGAGCAATGGCTTGCTGTATCACACGGTCAATGACGTTAGGGATCCCTAGTTTGCGTTTACCGCCATCGGGTTTGTCGATCTCTACGCGTCTGACTGCTGAGGGTTGATACTCACCTAGCTCAAGTTGAGTTTTACACTGTTGCCAGCCGCCTTGTTGCATCCAGAGCGGGAAGGCTTCGATGGTCATGCCATCGATGCCTGCCGCGCCTTTATTGGCTTTAACTTGACGCCACGCTCGGTGTAAATTCTCAGGTTCGAGTAGTTGTTGAAATAAATCGCTGTTGAAGGCCGGTTGCAGATCAATACGCTGCTGATAGTAATCGTCTGGCGACGTAGTGGGTATCGACAAGTTTGACAAGACTCCTCCTTCTTCTAAATGTTCAGGCCTTCACCATATCCCAACCATTACGATGGGCGTTGGGCTACTATGCCGTCTGCTGACTTCTGCTTAATCACATGCCGAGTTGCCCCGTCATGCGCTATCGGTTTTCATCTGGTTCGCTCTTTTCAGTCGATGATACTGAAAAGCCAAGGCACTTATAAACCAGAGCCTGACTGGTTATTGACCGATCGCGTGTTAAGCAGATCTCCCCAGATAAGAGCATGAACTTTCTTTGCACTGCTGCATCATTTACGGTGGCCATTAGATCACGTGGTTTCGTCGTCTTGTGCCAACTCACCTCTAGCCTACGCCTCATATGATGTTCTTGTTCATCAGCTCGCAAATTTGCTAGCGGCTTCCTCCAGACCAATCCTCACGGATAAGCCCTTGCCATTCGCTAGTAGTTAACGTTTAATAACAGTATGTTATTGAACGGTGACCTTCCTACAGAGGACTTTCACCTCATTAGTTCATGCCCATGCTGGGCGTACACAAGGCAATTAAAAATCGCCCACAAAAGGCGTGGGCTGGACTCGCTAGCGCTCGCCCTTTATTGCGGCGTTAAATCCTTAAAAAATTTTAATCCGAAACTGAAGAGTTAGAGCAACGGCTCTATCACGCTTTTGTCCAAAAGAGAGTTTGAAAATGATCAAACTTAATTATGAGAAACTGAAATTCGTCCTCAGATAAATTATCAAACAATAGCGGTATTACCGTTCATGACACCCATAATTTTTATCAAACTTTATTATGGTCGTACAACGATGGCATCAGCCCCTAAAATTGAATGTGTTCTACAGCAATTTACAAAACTCTTTCCACACTCAATATGTGTAGATATGCGTTCTAACTCGTCAAGAGACAAGCCAGTAATACTAATCGGTTTAAGTGTAGAGACATCAACTCCCAGTTGATTCCTAATCAATTCTAAATCGTTTGCAGTAGATTCCATCATCGCACTCGTTCTTGCTGATCTGCTCGCTGTCTAGTAATATGCATGAACTTTGTGTTTAAATAAATGTGTATTATGTTCAAGTTCGACAAAGCTAACTGGCGTCATACTTACTTATTTCCGTTCTGCATTGCAGCTGTCATCGCAGCGGCGGTGACGTGGTTCAGTCATGGCTACAAATTGATCTTCGTGTTTAACAGCGATAAGTGCATCCCTGGCTCAGTGTTCGTCGTTGATACACAACAAAAACAGGTGAATACGGGTGAGCTAGTGATGTTCAAATCCCATCAGACGGACATTCTTCCGGCGGGGATTAACATCATAAAGCTGGTGGCAGGTGTGCAAGGGGATCGTGTCGAGGTGGGCCAATTTAGCGTGTCCAACAATAGCCACAAATTTCCGGCGCCCATCGACTCAGCGGCGAAGGCACTAAACATCGACACTAGAACGCTAACAGGTACTCGGACCGTCGAAAAAGACAGGCTTTTTGTGCTAGGCACATTAGCTGGCAGTTATGACAGTCGATTTTTTGGTCCCATCAAAACTCAACAGGTGATTGGTCGTGCATACCTCATTATCTAATAAGCAGTCACTCGTTAGTGCGTTCGCGGCGATTACATTGTCAGTTATCAACTTTAATGCGGTATCGGCCGATGATAACCAGCAGTTCATTTTGGATGCTAAGCGCCAAATGGATGAAGTGCGCAGCCAAATCGAGGCTATGAGACAGAACAATACCCAGCAGCCCCAAGGTGGCCTCCCCGCTGCTTGGGGGCAGCAATCTTACATTTCACAAGCACAAATGCTCACCCAGCAGGCCGATGCGATCAGGCATCAAGTGCTGCCAAAGCCAGAACCTGTCACGCCTGTTGTGCAGCAAGAGATAGCCGCAAACGGAGAGGTATTCATTTTCGCTTCATTCGGTATGCCAGCATACACGCTGAAATCAGCGCTGAGAGCAGCATCTCAAAGCCAAGTTAAAACAACAGTCGTATTTAGAGGCCTGAAAGATGAATCTGAAAGTCTGCGTGATGCCTCCAACGCCATTCATAGAGCGATAGATGAAGCAGATTTAGATGTGACTCCAAGAGTTATCATCGACCCTCGTTTGTTTAATACCTATGCAGTCGAAGTAGCGCCAACAATGGTGTATCGCAACGGTGGCAAAGTGGTTACCGCGACAGGGCTACAGTCATTAGAAGATTTCGTTAAGCAGTCCGAAGGCTTGTTGCAAAGCGGCTCGCTCGGGAAGTTGTCAGACACTTACGATATTACTGAGATGGACATGCTCGAACTTATCCAACAGAAGCTCAAAAAAGTAGATTGGGAAGAGAAAAAGCACGAGGCCGTTAGCCGATTCGTTAACCGTAAAGAGGTTCAGTTGACAGAGAGCCTTAAAGACGAGGATGTGCGTTACAAAATTGACCCGCGTGTTCGCTTTACCCAAGACCAAACAACGCCGGATGGCCAGTATTTTGCCAAGGCCGGTGATGTTGTAGATCCTACGGCATTACTCCAAATGGAAACCCGCTTATTCATGATTGACCCAACCAGTGAGCGTCAGCTGGCGTGGATGAATGATGTACTTTCCGTGACTGAGCACAAGCAAGTTTACGTGCTGCTATCAGCTCTGCCAGCCGGTAGCGATTTAACCGAATTTAACCAGTTGCAGACAAAACTAGGCCGTCGCTTGTACTTGATGCAACCGACGATGGTGTCTCGTTTTCAGCTTGAGCATTTACCCGCATTAGTTGATTTGTTTAAGGGAGAAATCCGCGTCACTGAGATTGGTCAACGAACTCTGAGTAATGCGGGATTACCGACACTATTAGTAGCTCCAAATGGCGGTGCCAAATGATGAAGAAGTTCGCAAAAGTAGCAGTTTTTCTGGCTTCCATGATGTCCGTAAATGTGAGTGCGAACAGTATGCCGGACTCGGTTTGCCCCGATGCTGGCTATTTCTCAAACCTGATTAACTCCTTTTGCTGGTCATGTACGCTACCTTTTAATCTCGCCGGATTCTCGGACAATGTGCCTAAAGGGGCTAATTCGAGTCGTTTATGCTCATGTTCGGATGCTCTGGGTGTGCCGGAGCTTGGGGTATCTCTGGGTTACTGGTCACCTGATCATTTAGTTGAAGTCTCTGCAACGCCATGGTGCAGTCCAACGCTAGGTGGAACCTTGCTACAAAATGACATGACGATGCGGGGGAGGGCATCCAACCCTGATACTCAATCTGCCGAAACGGTATCGTTCTTACATTACAACTACATCATCAATCCGGTTTTCAAGATGTTAGGTCTTTTCTTGTTGCCTGAGTGCGACACATCCCCTGGTTACTTTGACCTCGATATTGCGTACATGTCAATTCTCGATGTCACCTACGAAAACTCGGCGCTATCATTTCTGTTCACTCCTGACGCAATTCCTATTGCGAATCCTGTTGGCCGCGCCATTTGTGTTGCCGATGGGATGATCACTGCTAGTAGCGGCAGTGCTAACGAGGCACTGTGGTTCTGCGCTGGTTTAGATGGTCCCTTGTATCCATTAACCGGCTTTATTGGGGCCGACAATGATTTTATCCGCAATACTCAGTTAATCACGACTCGTTCACTTGCTGCGCTACATCGCAGGGGGTTAGCGCGAAAAACTTACGGTAAAGAGGCGATGTGTAACGCCGAGTACAGTCCAATGATCCCTAAGGCGCAGTACAAAATTTCTATGATGTATCCGTCTCCTGAAGCTAATCCTGCAGCAGCATCAGCTGTGAAACCCACGAAGGCTTTTAATATTGAGGATCTACAAAATCCTGAAACTGGCAATTACGACAACAGCGAAGATAAAAATAAATCAACCCTAGATGGTTCATGGGATGAATGTTGTCACCCTCTCGGTTGGCCTACGATTTGGTGGGGTTCAGGTAGAAAGTCTCCTGGTAATGGAAAAGACCAACACGCGGTTTATTCAATTTTCAGATACACCGATTGCTGTGTGAGGGTTCAATAACAATGGAAGATAAACTGGTTACGTGGTGGGAAAAGGCAATCTCTTACGGAATAGGAAGCATTTACTTATTCAATATTTTAACTATGAGTTTTCTGGCGCTATTTCTCACAAGTAGCCCTGCATTTGCAGATCTCCCATTGCCAGTATCTCTTCAGTATTCCTGCCCAACAGGGTGGAGCTATTCAAATGGCACTTGTGTTAAGTACACCTATGCAGCGCCAGTAGTGACATGCCCTACAGCTGGTTATTCCGTCACCACTGTTGATGGCTTACAAACATGCGCCAAAAATGAGTCCCGGACAACGATTAACAGTTGCCCCACTGGGACTAACTGGCTCGATATCCAGCAATCGTGGAATTATCAAGACCCACTGTATCCCAATTATTGCTCTGCAAGGCAAAGCGCATCCTCATTAGCGAATTGCCCCAGTGGGTACACGACATATAGCAATGGGATCTGTTTTAAGCTACAAACTCCATTGGGAAAAACGTGTCCAAATGAGGGCGGAGCCTCTGAAAAGGTTGAGCAAATCTGTCCCCAGACCTATGTAGACCTCGGACTCTGTAAAAAAGACGAGACAGTCACTGTGTCACTGCCTGACCAAAGCTGGCAAAAGCAGAATGAATCTACTTGTAAGCGCACTCTTTACGAAGGTACGGTCTCCACCTGTCCAACGGGTTACACCCCTGCCGGTGATGACAACTGTGTGAAAGTGCAAACAACCCCGTCTACGGTAAGTTGTCCGTCCGGCTATTACCAAGATGGCGGTCAGTGTTCACCTGGGACGGCCCCGAGCTGCCCAGCAGGAACGTCGTATAAGAATGGCTCATGCGTGAGCACGTCAGGTACAGTAACCAGCTGCCCAGCAGGAAAAGAGTTAGATCCCTACAGCAATACCTGTATTACGGCGAAGGGAAACTTATCAGATCCTGATTACTTTATGCAGATGGGCCGCGATTTTGGCAAATCCGCGGTAGGCGCCATTGAGCTGCCAGGAGGTACAACTAACAATATTAAGCTTAATTACCGGAATGTTGGTCAAACAGATATGACCACATCTAATATGACCAATGCTGATATGCTCGGGCTTGACTCCAATAACGGTTACAACGTATCTGCAACAGGTACTTATCAGGACGAAAAGGCGCAACAAAAATCGATTAAAGAGGCCGTTGAGCGAAACACGGCTTATGGAAAGTCAGAGCCCGTTGTTGGGGCAAATCAAGATGAAACGAATGATGCGCAAGATCATAGTGCCAATGCTTATCTAACCTTGCTTGATGCTCAAAACAAGAACCCGCCACACACTATTGGAAAGGATGCTTCATTCCTTAAATCTGGATCACAGGAACAGCAAAACATTCTTAATGGTAGTGGAGGACAATTTTTCGGAGATTGTTCGACTGATACTGTCACCAAAACTACTATCGATGACTCACTGGTTAAAAATACGATTCAAGAATGCTTCAAGCCAAACAGAAACAATCTTTCAAGCTGTAATAGAGAACGAATCTTAACGCCACCTAACGAGAATAAAATTTTTGGAAGTGGGTTTGGCTATTGCGGTAAGCGCTGTATTTCAATAATTTTGGGTGATGAAACTGATAATGCTCTGCCGGACAATGAAGACGGTACGTGTAAAGTTTATCGCAATGCAACATCGTTCAGATTGCTTGACGGAATAAATATTGTTTCCGCTACAATCGGTAAATCAAGGTACGACGATTATTTCAAATTGTCAGTCAACGACACAATTCTGAACCAGTCTTCTACGTTTCCTCTTGATGGACAGTCTTGCTCCGATGTCGGTAATACCACCAGTGCTACCCCTATTGATGTGACTGTGCCGTTTCAAACTGCATTGGCAAAAAATCGCACACTGACAGTCGAGCAGCTGCTATCAGTAAAAAACCTGGGGGAGGGCTATACAAGTATAACCATTAATTTTGACCAGGACTTGCTTGCTAACTGGGTTGAGGACATTGTTGAGTCGCCAGAAGGATGCGAGGCTTCGTTGTCAACGCCTGACAGTTTTTGTACGGCTTCTGATTGGAAATGCGATGCTCGGTTAGATTCAGAGTTAATCAACAACGGTGGTGTTCTGAATCTATCGGATATTGAAGGAGCTCCGGGTGTTCAGGCAGTTTCCGGGCCAAATGACGTAGTATTAATGGTTATGCGTAGGGATTTTGAACCAAGTTTGGCAAATGGGACTAATTCAAACTGCGGTAACATAGTTGGCACCACTGACTCCGAGGGCGATAATAAAAACGATGACGGTCTATGGGTGTGTAAAGAAGGCATCGGATTCCAAACCCACAGTATCTATAGTGGCCCAGGAATGTACGGGACAGAGTTTGTAAACGTCTTACCCAAGAGGAACAAATGGTCTGTCTTCGCTGTAAAAATTAACAATGGTCTGACATCTCGGTTTTACAATGAAAATGGTCAGATATTTAACGCTAAGCAGATGTACGGTGGAGACTTTGACTCATTAAAGCAGCGTCGAATTATCATTGGTCGAGGAAATACCTCACAGGATTGGACCAAACGTGCGAATGCGCCACTCTATCTGGCTCATTGGGAAGTGCTTCGTGATATTACCTCGGATCAACAAGTGCTCGATGCACTAGAAAAAACCAAGGATATGTTTGCACTGGTCAACTTAGACCCCTTATATGAGGGTGATGATGGTCTTACCCCTTGCATGTACGCACATATGGAAGATTATGTGTGTGATCCTCTCAAGGGAAATCGATTACCGCTTAATGGTGGTTCAGTTGGTTATTCTGACATTCGCACAATGGGTGACCAATGTACCCAGTACACTTCAGATGAAAAGTGCAGTATTGAATCCTCTACGTGTGCGGAAGGTTGGCTAGATTCAGCAACGAATACCTGTTTTGGTTGGGATGTCACGTATCGCTGCGAAAGCGGTTCGGTCATAACTAAAACCGAAACCGTGGAGAATAATACTTGTTTCACTGATGCATCTTGCGTTGATGGAAATTGCGAGACAAAAGCTAAAGAGACCAATACAGACTTTGTTCAAACCGCTGCGATGTACGCGGCGATTAACGAGTTAGATAATGGTTCGTCGTGTACCGACCCAACTAATCCAGATACATGCCAGGTTTTCGTGGGCAGTGTCGAACAATGTAGCTGGGATCAACTCAAGGTGAACGATTGCTGCTCTACCAAAGGCACGGATACCACGTCTAACTTGTTCAAACTTTCATTGATGACCTTTCAGGCAGGGCAAAATGCGGTATCCAGTGAGAACGCTTGGGTGAACGAATATCTGGGCGGAGAATATGCCAAAAAAGGATGGAGCATGGTTGAGAGTGGGTGGAGTGATGCCGTTGATTGGGTGTCTGATGCAACCAAACCAGCGACAGAGGCTGCAAAAGGTGCATGGGATTATCTAGGTAAATCCTTTTCGTCTGAAGCTACTGCTACAGCAGGTAATGCGACAACTACCGTATCAGGAGAAGCTGGATCCGTTGTTACTGACTTTTTTACGGATTTGGCTACCTCAATCGATACGGTAAAAACAGAAATCTATCAATGGGTTTACGATGTGATGCCAGAGGCAATGCAAGAAGCGATTCTAGCTGGCGCCGAAGCGCTTGGGGTTAAGATGGCTGGGGAGGAAGCAGGTGCTCAAGCGATGGAAGGGATTGTCAGCAACCTCGTCGCAGCACTTTCTTTCGTTATGATGCTTTACACCATCTATAACATGCTGAAATTGCTTTATACGATATTGACGGCCTGTGATGACGATGAGCTAAAAATGGGTACAGAGCTGAAAGAACGAAAGTGTTTCTTTGTCCGTAAGGTTCCTTGTAAAAAGACATTAGGGATATGTACCGACAAGGCCCATAACGAGTATTGTTGTTTCAAGAGTACCTTGGCCAGAATAATTATGGAGCAAGTAATTGTTCAGTTAGGTCAAAATCCGGTGTCATGGCATGACAACGAAACGTGTCGCGGATTGACTCTAGACGAGTTAGCAAATATCGACTTGGGTAAAGTGGATTTCAGCGAATGGGTAGGGTTGATGACTGAATCAGGTATGTTCCCTGAACCAGACATGGAAAAGACGGGTAAAGATGCTGTGGTTAACCGAGAAGCTCGAGATAGTGCCGATGACAGGATTAAAAATCAGTTAGGGGTTGACACTGGTGTTAAAGTTCGAGAAGCGTTCCAGAACGCATCACCTGCGACTAACTTAGATTGTTCAGGTTTCCCAAGACCGCCGAGCTGTCCTGTATAAAAACAAAGGCCGTTACAGCGTTTATTGTAACGGCCTTTTTGTTAGGCTTTAGGTTTGATGAATAAATGGGTCTGTTTTTTATTCAGGTCGATTACCTGCTGATATTTTGCTCTCAAATTATCAGCATCGGGGCAGTCTCTATTCGCAACAGCATCCACCGGAGGCACATATAGGTAAGTTGGATAAGTGGTCGAGATAGCATTTAACTTATCTAGCAGCACGAGCTCTCCGCAAGTGCTCACTGACGTTGTAACTACTAAATAGTCTCCAACATCAAATGATTGATCAAATAAGGAAGAAGCCTGTTCAGCATTTAATGATGTCGCTGGGGTGGCGACGCCATAAGTTAACCATGCCCAACCTGCTTCTTTCTTGTTTGGCGCTAACTGGGCTTTAGAATCCTTAACAAACATTGGGTGAGTCATTTTGCTCCCAATTTTTACACTTCCGATCTTATATTCAGTTCCAACATCTTTGCCTAAATAGTCGGCTAATTGCTGAGAATGTCCTACCAAATCTGAGGCAGGAATCACTTGAATAAGGTTAAACTTTGCTAAAGGCTTTTTGTTCGTAGTTCCGAGAAAGAACAAGCCTGCATTCATTAAACCGCCACTTAATCCACTGCCACCGAATGCGCCAATACCAGCAGTGCCTGCAGCCATATTCATCGCCATGACAGAGCCTGAAGCACCATTAACCTTATGCCAATCTTCCGCAGATAGTTCAGTGTCTTGAGTGTTTTTATCGCCTCCAGCTGCTTTTAGCACTTTTAGAGCAAACGAATCGTCTGATTGAATATCGAGTTGAGAGACTGTTTTAGGTGCTGATTTGTCAGTTGGTGTTGACGCGCAACCAGAGAACAATGCGGTGCAAGCAAGAACAGCGGCAAGTGAGTAGGTCTTTTTCATGGTGAACTCCTGATAGAATTACCAACAATGTTAACACAGGCTTAATACTTGGCAAATTTCTTGAAATATAATATGAGTGGTTAAAGGTTGATTGTTTTGCCTGTGAAAATTATCATTCGGACAACACATAAATTTAATGGTGAAGTTTAAATGGGCTCAACAAAAGATCAGGGGTTAGTCATCGAGCGTGACGACAATACCCTTGTTTGTGCATTACCTGGAAGCGGCAAAACCTATGTTTTGGTAGAGCTGACTAAGCGTTTACTGTCCAGAGATGGCGCCTATTCTGTCCATTTACTCACCTTCACGGATGCGGCTCGTGTTGAGCTCACTGAGCGAATGCTTCACGCCCTTACCCCACGAGCTATGGAACGGGTAACTATCAGTACCTTTCATTCAACTGCGTTAGCGATGACTCGCGGCAAACTTAATCGCCGGTTATTAATGGCCAATGAGTTAATGCTGTTCGTTAAGTCGGTGCTCAATGAAGCTGACCATTTAGACCTCATTGATAAGTTCAGATTTAAGGTGCCGGACGTTGTTAGGCTGTTTGATGAAATGGGCCGAAGCCAAGACCTGTCAAAAGAGTATAGTGACACAGAAGTTGCTTTGTACGAGCTTTACAAAGATATGCTTATTAAGCAGGGCAAGACGGATTTTAACGTCGTATGCCAACTGTCCGTGAGCTGGCTGGCGCAAAGGGAAATCCCCCCTGTGTCGGCTACGCATATTCTGGTAGACGAATTTCAAGATACCGATGCACTGCAATACATGTGGCTACGTGAACACGCGCTGCTTGGTAAAAAGCTGGTGGTCGTTGGTGATGACGATCAAGCTATCTACTCGTTCAGGGGTGGTCAAGGATACGACAATATGGTGGCCTTTCAGTCAGAGTTTAACGCAGATGCTTACGTGCTGAGAGACTGCTTTAGATGCTCAAAGGAAATCCTGAATCGAGCGGGGATGCTGATTAAGTTCAATAACCCCGATAGGATTGATAAGCCGATGAATGCGGTTAGGGAAGAGCAAGGGACTGTCAAAATCATTAAGTCTGGCACGATGGATAACCAGCTTAACAGGATTTTAGATGCGGTGAGCAAAGAGCCTCATACGTGGGCAGTAATTGCGAGGAACAATGCCATCCTTGACCGCGTTGAAACGGTTATTCAGGGTCATGGCATTGAGTACAATCGACGCGGCGGTAAGTCGTTTTTTGATGGCGTTGCACCCTACAGCTTGATTCAAATTGCCTCTGTGATTTCAGGCAAACATGATGACCATACCCTACATCGGGCTTTGGCGGCTTTGTCAGTGCCAGAGGCGGAAACGGCAAGAATTATAGGTTTATGCCGGACGGCGAAAACGACCTTTGGCGGCCTTAAACATGCGGAGATTGGTCATCATGCTGACCTGCAAAAGTTCCACTCATTAGCTGAAGGCTGGCATGACATACCAGCAGGGCGTGAGGATGCGAAGCGAACCTACATGCAATCTATCGTTAAATTGTTAGTCATACACCTCGATAAGCGCGACCAAAAACATGCTCAAGTCGTCGGTGATGTCATTGCTGGACGTCACTGGGAGAGCCTGGGCGAAAGTATTGCGCAACTGAAGTCTTCGTTAGACAGCAAAAAGCGCAAAGACCAATCAGAAGAGGCCGCACCTAAGCTGTCATTGATCACTATGCACTCTTCAAAAGGTTTGCAGTTCGACAACGTGTGGATAGTGGGGAGCGACACAGGAACCATCCCGAGCAAAGAGGCGTTAGCAGGGGGTAAGATAGCGGAAGAACGTCGATTAATGTATGTGGCCATGACTCGCGCTATCTCGTCGCTCACTATGAGTTACACCAGTGAGCCCAGTGAGTTTCTGTACGAGGTTAACAATGAAAGGGTTGTAGAGCTGGAGTCTGGATATGAAGACGATGACGACGATTTTGACGCCGCATAAGGTGGAAAAGTCTAATTGTTGTAACACCGATAAACACAGATTGACAAGCTTACGAAATTAAAATAATGTGTAAGCAGGCGGATGACCTTCGCCTTTCTAAGTGTTCTACTTTTCAGTAGGCATTCTTTTCAGGGCCATGATGTACACACCTGTTCATGGCTTTCGTATCGGTGGCTTTAGCTATTTCTGATTTACCTCCAGTTTCACTAGGAAATAACGATTTCCTAGTGCAATTGCGCAACCGAACCTCCCACCTAAACGTCTGGCTCGCTGAATATCAGCTTTCCATTTCTTTACGAAAAATCTATCACTGAAAAATTCAGTTAGATAGATTCGGCGTTTAGTTCAAAAGGTGTTGCTACGCAGCAACCAAAAGTCTCCGTTAGCCTCGGACTCAGACTCAATTCAGATTAGCGACCTGAAACCAGATGTTTAGATTTTCTAAATATCTTCCCTTGTGGGTGAATATTCCCCCACAGGGATTGTTCACCCAATTTTTAATTATTGGAGTGAACTATGAATAGTATTTTTTCGGCCGAGAGTGTTCTGCATCAGATCACCCTTAATCAAAAAATCACACTTTGTGACGCTGAAGGCGAGATTCAAACTGCTTCAGCTCAGATTGCCTTGCTTAACGATTCTCCGTTTCGTGATGTCAATTCAAAAATTCAAAAAAACGCCAAATTCCATGCTGATTTAGCTGGTGAGTTGTGTGGGACCCTTTATTTATCTGCGGCTGAATCTTTGAAATCAGAGATGGTTGCGACATTTAAAGAACTAATGAATCGACTCCCTTTAGAGCTTCAAGACAGTTTTACGTATGCCTTGCTTGACTCTGGCGCACGTACACGCTTGGCCAAACGGAATCTATTCAACTTGTTACATTGATTAACAAACCTACCTTTTTGGGGTGATGAATTGCCCTAAAAGGCGTTCTCACCCCTTTTCTTTTTTATTTTATTAAAACTGGAGTGAGACTATGGACGCTATCGTATTTGCGGCAATCTTTATGGGTTTTATGACTATCTATCTGTTTTTAGTTAGACCTGTATTAGAGAGATTGGGCCTAGTTTGGTAATGCCAAATTAACCACTGTAAATCGACATCACTTAAGCGTCCTCTAGGACTGTTTATGGGGTGTCACTAATGCTCTTTCGCAATAGACAGCACTAGCGACACTCTATAAACAGGAATTTTACTTATGTCTACACTATCTGCGATTTTCTACCCAATAGCGCCAAGTGCTCCATCTAAATCTAATGAGCCAAAGCGAGTTAATTTAGGTGGTGGTGAAAGGCGCACCACCACGAAGTGGTGGCTTTAATCAAATCCTTCCTGCTGAGCTAAATATTGCTTCACGATTTCAAGTGGCGCACCTCCGCAACTAACCAGACAATAACTTCTGCTGTAAAAAACTGGCTTCCAGTAAAACTCACCCAAGTGTTCGGAAAACTCCTTTCGCACAAGTCTTGATGTAGCAGTTTTTAAACTGTTCACCATTTTACTTGGTTGCATCTTGGGATTAGCAGAAATTAAAAGGTGAAGGTGATCTGGCTCACCATTGCACTCCAAAAGCTCACAATCCCAAGATTTTAACAACCTTTTGTACTGAGATTCTAAGTACGCGGCAACCTCTGGCGTGATACAGCGATGACGATATTTAGTTACAAGAACTAAATGATAGTGAATATTATAAACGCTGTGATACAGCGTGTTTATGGCTTGTTTTTTCATAATAACTAAATATAATTAGTTGTTATGAAAAAAGCAATCCGTAAAGTTACATATAAAATGAAACCATCAGTTTCTCAAGAAGAATCGCTGATGGATTTGTTTGTCCACCATCACCAGTTGTACAACTGGGCTTTACGTGATCGCATCGAAACATATCGTGATTCTAATTACAGTCTTAACTTTCACGAACAGTGCAAAATCAACACTCTGTGGCGTAATAATCGTAAAGCGCATGGCATTTTCAATGCTAATGCTCAGAGTGAGCAAGTCACATTAAAACGTGTTGCACTGGCTTTTGACGGTTTTTTTAGACGGCTCAAAAAAGGTGATAAGAAAGCTGGATTCCCACGTTTTAAACCATTTCAACGCTTTAAAGGTTGGGGCTACAAGGCTCATGGTGATGGTTGGAAGCTCAACCTGAAAGAAAAAAAGCATGGTGCTGTTTATTTGGCTGATGTTGGTATCGTTAAGATCCGAGGTAAAGCTAGAAACACAGGAGGCAAGCCGAAAACTGCCGAAATCATCCGAAAGAATGGTGAGTGGTTCATTTCAGTTTCAATGGAGTATGACACCATTGAGAGAAACTGTGGCACTAAAGCTGTTGGCTTGGATTGGGGTGTTTCTCATTACTTTTCGACTATCGATCAGGATGGTAATTTTGAGCAAGTCGAAAACCCCCGTTACCTCAGAAACAGCAAAGAGCGATTAACCTCTTTACAACGTGACCTCGCGTTAGCGAAAAAAGGCACTCGCACCCAGCGAAAATTAAAGCATCAAATTGCCAAACTCCACCAGAAAATCGCCCGTCAAAGACTCGATTTTACTCATAAAGAAACTGCAAAATTAGTTGAAGTGGCGGCATTGATCGCCACCGAAAAACTCACCGTTAAGAACATGACTCGCAGTGCCAAAGGTACTGTCGAGAAAAACGGAAAAATGGTGAAACAAAAGGCTGGTCTGAATCGGGAAATTCTGAACACCGCGCCAGCCATGACTCTTAATTTGCTGCGATACAAAGCGGAAGAAGCTAGTAGCGAATTTGTTGAAGTACCAACAAAGCAAGTTAAGCCAAGTCAAACCTGTCCAGACTGCGGAGCTAAGAAGAAGAAATCCTTAGCAGACCGCTGGCACTCATGCGAATGTGGTTGTGAGAAGCCCCGTGATGTAGCCAGTGCGCAAGTTAACTTAAACTGGGCGTTAGGTATTCAGGCTGGGAACCAGCCTAAAAAGGTAGCTTAGGCTTTCTTTTTGAAACTCCTTCAAAACGCGCAGCGTTTAGTGGGAGTTGTTCATTCTGATCTGAATGTGCTCGTTACCGCGTCTGAAAAATGTGTTGTTATTACATCAAGCAAGGTTGGTTTTGATGTGAGCAGCAGTGATCATGGCGAACTGGCTGAGCGTTTATCAGTTTGGGCAAAATCTCAAAACATTCTGTCACCAGAGGAAACTCTAGGTGTTATCTAACCGGCTAGTAAGACCGTCTTACGGACGTGTCAGCCAATCAGTGCCGGTGCTGATTGGCACAACTAACCAAAGTGGGTTTTTTCAAGCCTATTTTGCTTAGTACCACTCCATGCTTCCTCACAACAACTCCCAATTAAGCGCTGAACATCAGTATTCCAATCGCCTACGCGAAACTGGAATTTAATTGCCGAGTTGTTGTTTGGTTGTGGTGCGTCTACTAGAGCATCTAGTTTGACCATCACAATCTCCCGAAAGGGCGCTTTGATGCTGCGTTAAGCATTTTTTCCCTTGTGGGTTCTGCCCACTAAAGGGCCGTACCCGCAACTTATTTATTTGGAGTGGGTATGGCTAAAAAATATCAAACCCGCGAGAAATCGTTGGGTGAATTAGGCATTCATGAATCTGTTGATTGGAGCGCTGAACAATGTCGCGCTTTTTGGGACGGAATCATTTCTGCAAATCTGGAGTTACTGAGAGATTCGGTGACTGAAGCGGAAGACATTCTTGACTGGGTGTTTTCAGAGCAGTTTCTAGTTGCTTGTCGTTATGCTGGTTTAGATTGTGATTTACTGAGGGATGGTGTCTTAGACGTCGTTGACCCAGTTGAAATCGTCAATGCCAGAATAAAGCTCAACAACGAAACTTGGTCTAAAAAACGCACTAAGCAGCAATCGCAATTGCGAAATGGCGAAGGCGTTTGGCAGACTATTTCTTGGGGCGAATCATTGGCACTATTTTGAGTCAGTATCGCTCCAGCATATCCAATTGCATCAGTAGAATCCGAGCCATAAAACGCTAACGGAGTTTGACTGCTGCAGCTGGTGAACAAATCAATTTATTAACCCTTGGGGTGAGTTTTGTCCCCCCGGGGCAGACTCACCCTTTTTTTATGCCTAACGGGCATATTTGGAGTGAGTCATGAAATTTAATACCGCAGGTAACATCGCTGCACGTCAGGCCAAAATTGCTTCATTGCAAGGCCAAAAAGGTCTCCATCTGTCTTTAGATTTCTCGTCCTTTTCGGGCAAGAAGTCAGAGAAATCATCAAAGGTATTTGATGATCAAGGTGGGGACGTGTCAGAAGTCACAGAGAAGCCTCGTAAGTTCTTGGTTGATAAATCAGCCCTCAAATTCGTCAGTAAATATTACATGAGAGCTAAGCGACTCATGGATACTGCTGGCATTCCTGTTTGGGGTGGGTGGTTAGTCCCTGAGAGTGAGTTCGATACCTTAAAAATTCGCTTTGAAGCAATTCAGCGTGCTTTTAATGAGGAAGCAGAAGCCTTCGTGAAAGATTACGAAGAGCTGCTGGATAACCAGTGTGCGGCACATCCTGAAGCGGCAAGATTCATTCGCCGTGATGCGCCTACTGTCAGTGACGTGGAATCACGCTTCTATATGAGCATGAGCCCACCAATGTCTATCGTTATCGGTTCTATGTCCGATGATGAATCGGCTGCTGCTGATACTCACTTGGATAAAAAGCTGCTTCAAGAATTTGCGGATTTGTCAGAGGATGTGTTGAATAAGATTGGTCGCGGCGACGTGATTGGTCAAAAGGCAATTTCATTCCTTGCTGATATGGAAGCAAAGGCGGCGAACTTCAGTTTTCTTTCTGATACTTGGGTCGGACTTGCGGCATGTCTCAATGAGATGCGCAACTCGTTCCCTAAGAATGGGCAACTGGATAGCAAATCGTTAGGTTTGTTACGGCTGTTACTAACGTCATTAAGCAACAAAACCGCGCTTGAAACTCTGTTAACGTCATACGACGAACTAGGCTTGGAAGCGATGGTTGAGCCTGAAATTGTTAACGAGCCTATGGCTGAGATTGATGAAGATGTCGCTCAGTTGCTACATGCGTTACGCGGATCCACAGAAGACAGTGGTGAAACGGAAGTTACAACGGCAAAAGTGACTGAAGAAGTGGAGCACTCGGAATTAAGTGCCGAGTTAGATGCCGCTTTTGCTGCGTTTTTTAATTAATTTTTAAACCCTTGGGGGTGAGTTTTGTCCCCATGGGGCAGACTCACCCTTTTATTTTAATGCCTTACGGGCATTTCTAAAATTTTGGAGTGAGTTATGTCTATTAAAGCTAAACAAGTATCCGGTGCAACAGTATTCCCATTATGCCCAACTTTAAGCGGTAAAATGGTCGCTGTTTTTGAAGGTATGGCTAACGTGCCAAAAGTGAACCCCAAGTACAGACCAAACGAGCGTAATTTGCTCATTGCGCTGACTTGGATGTTCGGAAAGAGTCGTAACATGTCACTGGCTTGTTATGGCGAAACAGGTACGGGTAAAACGGAGTTTGTCGCGTTTCTTGCGGCTTCTCTTGGCTTATCTCTGCACCGAGTATCCGTGAGTGAAACCATGCGCCCCGAAACGCTGAAGGGCAACATTGGTATCAAAAATGGTGAAACCGTTTTTGAAGAGAGCGTGGTGGTCAAAGCGTATCGCGAAGGCGGTATTCTGTTGCTGGACGAGCTGGATAAAGGCTCATTCGACCTGCTAGCTAGTCTTCACCCAATCCTCGAGGGCAAACCTCTTGCGATTGAGAAAACTGGCGAGGTGGTAAATCCTCACCCGCTCTTTAGAGTAATTGCAACGTGTCAGACCCCAGGTATAGCCGACATGTCTGGCCGTTACGGTTCTATTTCATCCGATATGGACGAGGCGGTTAAACGTCGCTTCCTTTGGATTGGCTTTGAATATCCAGCAATTTCTGTGGATACAGATATTCTCGGTGATATGACTAAGCTGTCTTATCGTATTCGTCTTGCGATGGCGAAATTTGCCAAAACGGTACGTGATGCGATGAACACCGATGCTGTCAACGGCAATTCTCAGCACTGCATTCAATCAGCACTATCAACTCGTGTTTTAGTTGATTGGGCGGTAATGTGGGAGTTGTTGCCTGACTTCACGATGCAGGAGGTGTTTGAGATTGTGTTTACAGCCGCTTCAACTCCTGAAGAGCGTCTAGCGCTTAATGAGTTGGGCAAGCTGCATTTAGCTGAAATGTTTACGCAATCGCTAACAGCTGCGAATGCTTAATTTAACCCTTGGGGGTGAGTACGCCCCCAAGGGCTTTCTCACCCCATTTTTTTGTACCTTACGGGTGCAATTGGAGTGAGAAATGAAAAGAAATACTGAACAAGCGTCATTCTCGATGCTGTCGAATGCGTTAACTCGCAAAGGCGTTAACGTCACGATTGCTGGTGGCAGTTCTTACACCAACGGTAAAAGAATTGTCATTGGGGTTGGCCCGTGGGATCAGATGGTTTGCTCGTTACTTCACGAGTCGGCCCATCTCAATCACACCAACTTCAGTGCAATCGGAAACGTCATGCAGCAGACCAGTACAGCGTTGAAAAACGCAATCAACGTGCTTGAGGACATAAGAATCGACTTGCGCAATATCAGGGAATTTCCTGGCGCAATACAGTCTTATCAATCAAGCCGAAGAATATTGGTAGACATCATTACCAAGCGTGAGTTTACAAACTGTCTCGACGACATTTTGTATTACGTACTTCTAGTCGGAAACCTTGAAAACGGGATTACTGCGATCAAACCAGCATTAGCTGGATTTGATTGGGTAACACTGGAGCTTGATAAGTTGTGTTTGAAATACGCACAGCTTGCACAAACGGCGAAAGACACCTTAGAAGTGCGTGAGTTGGCAGAAAACCTTCTGTTAGAGCTTGCGGCAATGCAACAGGCTAATCAGCAAGAAGCTGAAGGTGAAGCTGAAGGTGAAGCTGAAGGTGAAGCTGAAGGTGAAGCTGAAGGTGAAGCTGAAGGTGAAGGTGAAGCTGAAGCTGAAGCTGAAGCTGAAGCTGAAGCTGAAGCTGAAGCTGAAGCTGAAGGTGATGCTGAAGGTGAAGCTGAAGGTGAAGCTGAAGGTGATGCTGAAGGTGATGCTGAAGGTGATGCTGAAGGTGATGCTGAAGGTGATGCTGAAGGTGATGCTGAAGGTGATGCTGAAGGTAAAAGCAACGGCAATACTAGCGGGAAGGCTCTTAGCAATAGCAAAGGGTTCAATGAAATCGATTTGGAGCAATCCTTCGAGGACTTGGACGTTGGCAAACTGTTAGAGGCTCACCGATATCAGCAAGATATGAGTAACTATTCTCGTGTTCCTGAACCAATCAAAGTCGTTCCTTACACAGTGCAAGAGTTGCTGCGTGGTAATCCAAGCAATGTTTTCCCTGCGGCAAATCTGCAGGTGAATGGCGCTGTCGCCAATGCTGTTAAGGTCATGTTCCGACAACGAAACATGAAATTATCCGGCGTGACACAGTTTGGGGAGTTAGACGAGGATCGGTTGGTCGATGCTTTTCTGGGGAATCCTGGCGCTAAAAATATCCGTCGTGATATTGCGGCAAACCTTTCAGTTGGTGTGTTGCTTGATGCTTCAGGTTCTATGGGGTATCCGTGGGACGACACATACCGCTCTTATGTAGCAACAAAGGCGGCAATGGCAATGACACAGGCTCTTGAAAAACAGAGTGGTGTTTTGACGTCATTATCGTTGTTTGGTGATTTTTATCTGGAGCTAAAAGGTTTTGCTCTGAAGAAGACACCTTCGGTTTTGCCATATGTAGAGCTCGGCGGCACAAGTACTGGAAGTGCGATGATGGAAATGGGCAGCAAGCTCATTTTACAGTCATCGCAAAAAAAGGTGATGTTTGTGATTACCGATGGTCAACCGGACGTTCCGCAGGAAGTGGTTGGTTCTCTCGATTGGTTAGCTCAGCATGGCGTTGTGGTTTTGCCTGTCATCATTGGTCAGGTGGACGTAAGGTTTACTGGTTTTAAAGACCTTAAAGTAGCCTGTATCGACCACGTCAACGAGTTACCGAAACAGTTAATGCAGTTGCTTAAGCAACACATTTAACACTTTAAATCCCTAGAGGGGCGTACTTCCCCTCTAGGGAGAAGTGCGCCATTTAGCGCATGAATACGCAGTTTGATTGCTTCCCTGCAATCGCTCTCTCTGTGTGTTCGTCCTAGATTTCCCTCGGGGGATCTTTGATGCGTTCTCTAGTTAGTGGGTATCAAAGATCCCCTGAGTAAAGGAGCATTTATGGACGCAATACAAAAAATCCAAGCTATTCGGTCTAGCGTTAATCCGTTAGATATTTACGGCAAAATTCCGGCGCTCAGCGAAGCGCTACGCAAGAAACCATCTCAAGTACCTGATCCTCGGACGGGGAGTGGGACAACCGTGTTTCGAATTGCATCCAATGGTTCAACTTACCTCAACGGGGTTGGTTACATGGATGTGATAGATACGGTGGCATACGTACTTGATCTACCGAAGATGAAGGCCTGCGATGAAATCAGTCGTTTGGCTAATCTGAAATTAGATTCTGAGTACGTGGCATCGGGTTCTAGCAAACCTGCCGAGTACACATTACCTCCGGAAGATGTTGCAAAACGTACCGAGTCATTACGCAAGGTGTGGTCAAAATCCGTTCACGCAATGGAAGCTGATTATGTGAAGGCTTATCTGTCTAAACGCGGTTTAGATGTATCTGACTTACCCAATACACTGCGCGGAATTAAATCGTGTCTGAACGTCAGCAATGTCGATGGGAAATTGGTGAAAAGCTGGACTCCAGCGATGTTAGGCGTTTATTTCGATAAAGAAGGCAAGCCCCTGACATTGCACCGGATCTACCTGACACCCGAAGGTAATAAGGCCAATGTGGAAGACGTAAAAAAAATTATGTCGCCACCAGGTGATATAAGAGGTGGAGCTATCCGCCTTGATTATCATCCTGGGGAACACTTGGCTGTTGCTGAAGGCATTGAGACTGCTCTGGCAGTGCGAGAGATGTCCGGTTTACCGACGTGGGCGTGTTACAGCGATAGATTGTTAGAAGCTGTTCACATTCCATCGAGTGTAAAACGAGTCAGCATTTTTGCTGATAAAGACGTTTCTGGCGCAGGTCAGGCGGCAGCGGAAAATCTCAGGAAGCGGTTAGAATCGCATGGTGTTGAGGCTCGGGTATTTTTCCCCAAGCAAGCAATACCAGCGGGTTCGAAAGGCATTGATTGGCTTGATGAATACAATCAACTATCAAAACCGACAGCGGCTTGAGTCGTAAATGAATACCTTACAAAAGGTGTTCATTTTAAAGTGGATTAATAACAGTCTACTTTGAGATGAACACCTAAATACCACACACAGCGAGGGCGAAAGCCCTCAATGGGAAGCCCTCACTCTATAAACTAATGGAGTGAATATGAGTCAAAACGGCTTTCCAAACTGCCCAACGAACTACGTTGATGAAGTGAGCTTTTTCCTTGAGTTTCAGCCGAAACCGAGCAAGAAATCTACAGGAGAAGAAATCCACATCAACGGAAAAAACTACCTGCACCCCAGCGTGAAAAAGGAGGAATCCTGTAGCGTATGGCGGTTCATTGAGACAGACGGTGAGCGAATGATCACAAGCTCTCACACCGATTGCGGTGAAGTGCTTGGATACGTTCTTAGCCGGAAGTCACCCCCCGCAGGTATCACTATCAGGGTTCCCTTTGATAGTTAATTCCAAAGCCCTGCCAACGCGGGGCCGTTACCGAGTGGCCAACTTTGATGACTACTCGGTAACGGCCTCACTGCTAACCGAGCAACCCTTCCAACCTTGTTTAAGACCGTCGTAAATCGACTACTTTAAATACAGTTGGATTTTGCATGACTAATGTACTTGATGATTCTTGTACTGCGGTCATGTATTGGCGAAAGCCCGTCGAACCTACGTTAAGGTCTAACAATGCTTTAAGTACCGCTTAAAGCCAAAACCCTTGAGGTGTGCATAGCCTCAAGGCCTGCGCACCATTTTACTTTTTTACTAATTAATTTTTAGGAGTGAGTTATGGGCGCAGGTCATTTTTGTCTAGCAAACGCAAGTACCGTACATATCGAATTACCATTTGATGAAGCTTGGGAACCTTGGGAGTTGCACGACGAGACTCAGTGGTTTATTGAGAACGTAAAAAAGACAGTTCAGTCTCTTTTACCGAAATCATTCACTGAGCCAACATTTAATGTTCGCACTAGAGATGGAGAAATTATCGCTGAAAACGGCTTTTATAAAGTGCTGTTAACCAGCTGGTGTAGCTACATCGCTATCAGCGTACAAATCAAAGAAGCGAATTGGTCAGAACCTTGGGAATTTAATCCTTTGGCTCTTTTCCATCATGCTTCTGCAAGTACAAAACTTTTCGATGAGTTAAGTGAGCAATATGAAGTCCGAATCGCGACAAGCGCTTGGACTTCTGGTGCTTACATTCGAGAAGCCGCATAAATATAAATCAACATAGATTAACCATCCCTAGGGAATTTTGCCCTAGGGCGGATTCCCTTTAATTAACTTTATAGGTATCCGCTATGAAAAAATTCATTTGTGATGGTGAGAACTCAGCAAGGGTGATTGATGCCACTTCACTGAAAATGGCTCAAGAATCTTTTGAGTTAGCTAATTATGTTTAGTTGTTCCACAGGAGAATATTCATGTTACAACAGAACGTGCTACGATGCTCAAGTAAACTTTTTATACGAGTATCTAACATGCCATCAATCACAATTCGATTTGATGATCGTGACACTCTTCTTGCAGAATTGGAGGCCAAAGCTTCTCAGCTCGGTATTACAACTGAGCAATTGGTTCTACGTTTCGTTTCAGCAGGAATGCAGAGTGACTGTTCGCCATCGATCGCAGGAGAGTCCATTGAGGATTTCTTAGCGAGAAATGGGGTATTCAGCAAACCATAATTCAATCAAATTATTTCCTACAACTAGGTCGAGGTTCCTATGAGTAACCCTACGGCCCTAGTTGGGGTCATTCTATTTGCCTGGTTCCCTTCGGATGAACATCCTAATCGGCCAGGCCCCAAATTCCGTCCTGTTTTAGTTGTTGATGCAGACCCGTCTGGTACACAGTTGCGCTTGGCTTACGGCACAAGTCAACGAGTGGACGAAAACCACCGGGGAGAGCTCACTTTTAGAAGTCACGAGATGGAAAAATTAGACAAAGATACAAAATTTTGCCTCGGAAGAACTCGCTGGGTTCCTGTGACACCGGAATACTTTGTCAAAGATGGCAAACAAGTGATCATCGGTACCATACCTAAAAATCGCGTTAGAGACCTCTATTTGCGAGTACAGGAAGTGCTGTAACCTTATCGAATTTGATTTTTAAACCCTTGGGGGTGAGTTTTGTCCCCATGGGGCAGACTCACCCTTTTATTTTAATGCCTTACGGGCATTTCTAAAATTTTGGAGTGAGTCATGCAATTACAGAAAATCAGTTTCAAAGAAGCAAAACAACTTGTGGCTTTGACGGCACCACATTTGGACGTATTGATAAACCAAAAGCGTCAAACAATCGTGCTGTTTTACAAGGGGATGGAAGACATCCTTTATGTAAAAGGGTCTCAAGTCATCGTTGTAGATGATATAGAAAACCTGACAGGTTTTGGATTAGTTAATTCAATCCAGAACCTGAACAACATCATAATGAGAGCAGACTTTGATGATTACATATCCCTTATGAATTGGGCATCTTCGGAGCATCTTCAAGATGCAGAGAAGGTGGTCAATCAAGACAGGATATTGGAGTTTCATCAGAATGCCTCCCGCACTGCATTATTAGCCGCTTCGATTTATGAAAATCTTAAATTGATTCAAGCCGAAATGCGTAAATTCGAAACAACAATGGTTTGACACCTTTCAAGCGAGCCCAGCGCCGCTTAGTGAAAGAGCCTTTGTAGTCGATATTTAACCCCCAAGGGTACACAAGTGCCTTTGGGCTGCGTGTACCTTTAATCAGTAGTGAGGACACGCTATGAGTAAATTAGAAGGTGGCAGTAAAAGCGAGATTATAGATCGTCGAGAGCAGCGTTTTTTTGCGATTCTCGATGCTTCTTTTTTAATAACTGGGCTTTTTGGATATGTACTGCTTTTTAATGCAACCAAAGAGGATTTAATCGTTTTAATTGGGGTCGTTAATTCGTATGTGCTATTGAATCAGCTTGTTAAGGCAAGTTTCAACTTCAATTACATCCTCAAAGTGGCAGTTATATCTATCGTCTTTAGCGCGATATACCGCTTTTTAGCTTCACTAGCAATTTAACCTAGACAGTTAATGCTGCCATTGCAGCTTAACATCAAAATTTAACCCTTGGGGTGAGTAATGTCCCCTAGGGCCATAGCTCACCCTTTTTTGTTTTATGCCTTACGGGCATTTATGGAGTGAGTCACATGGCAACAATCATTAATACTAAAATTGGAGATTCCAAAGGCCGCGCTCGCGTGTGGGTCGAGGGTTCCAAGCTATCACGAGAAGGGTGGGATGCAGGTCGAAATTACACTATTCACGCAAACGGAAATGAAATCCGCTTAGCGGCAGATGAACAGGGTAAGTACACCGTAAGCCGTCGCAGTAAAAACGGTAATATCACACCCATTATCGATTTAACCTGTAAAGCGATTACAGAGGTTTTTGAAGGCATTAGCAAACTCAGAGTGTTGATTAAAGCAGGGGTAATCATTATCTCAGCGCATCATCAATCTGAGCGGGTTAAGAGTCGGGAATCACGATTAATGTCACGCCTGCAAAATGGTGAGTCATTGAAAGTGGCCTCGTTATTCCATGGCGGTGGCGTGTTAGATAAGGCTGTCCATCATGGATTAGAGTCGGCGGGGATCTCCAGCAAAATAGCTGTCGCTGTTGAGCTAGAGTCCCAGTACCTCGATTCGAGCCTGACCAACAATCCAGAGTTGTGGGATAGCAGTTCTATTGTGATTGAGTCTCCGGTTCAAGATGTGAACTTGCAGCAATGCAATATGGAGGTCGATGTGCTAGTAGGAGGTATCCCTTGCGTCGGCGCATCAAAAAGCGGTCGAAGTAAACTGAAGCTCCAGTTCGCAGAATCTCACGATTCGGCAGGCGCTTTGTTCTTCTCGTTTCTTCAGTTCGCGCAAGTGTTAAATCCGGCGATTATCTTGATAGAAAATGTGGTCGAATACGCCAATACTTCATCAATGACAGTCATCAGGTCTGTGCTGGGTTCGTTGGGGTACAACCTCCACGAAACCACATTAGATGGTGGCCGCTGGGTTTTAGAACGTCGTAAACGCTTAGCCGTTGTCGCTCTGTCGTCGGGAATTGATATGTCAGAGTTTGACATCTATTCACTTATGCCTTCTCGCTTTCCAGAGCCCAGTCTAGGGCATATTTTGGATGCGGTGCCGGACGATAGCGACAGGTACAAGCCGTTTGATTATCTGGCGGCGAAGGAAGAGCGCGATAAAGCGGCAGGTAAGGGGTTTGCTCGTCAGTTATTGACAGCAGATTCCGATGGCTGTGGTGTGATAGGCAAGGACTACGCGAAATGCCGTAGCACTGAGCCATTCATCATCAATCCAGTTGACTCCGCGTTATCAAGATTGTTCACACCGGTTGAGCATTGCCGCGTGAAGGGGATCCCCGTTGAAGTCATTCAGGGATTGTCTGACACACTGGCGCATCAAATCCTTGGGCAATCGGTGATATACCCAGCTTTTAAAGACTTGATGCAATCAGTAGGAACAACGCTTTTAACCAATACCGTTAATACTGCAGTTGCAGCTTAACATCAAAATTTAACCCTTGGGGGTGAGTTTGCCCCTCCGGGCCATAACTCCCCCTTTTTTTGTTTATGCCTTACGGGCATTTTTTAAATTTGGAGTGAGATATGGAAAATTTAGTAGTAGGTGCCTGGGAAACAAGCACTAAAAAAATCGTGGCCTATGCCACTTTACAGGGGATTGAAATTGACCGTCGCCCTAAGCTCTATGTTTATCACATTGGTTTATATGTGATAAAACAATCAGGCGACGTGAGACTTGCAGCTGTTGAGACCGTGAAACTCGAAGGGAACCTACTTCCGTTTGAGATTCAGGATGAACTAGAACTCATGAATTTGTGCTTCTGGGGCTTCCGTATTGCGAAAGCAAAACCAACGTCATTGAAGTCAATTAGCCGTGATGACATCGGGCTTATTGAGTTCTGCTATGCAATGTCTTCGAAACCTCAAGCCATTCCATTGCCACTCACTGAAGAAGTTAGCTGGAACGGGATTGTGAGCTTCGGTCAAAACGCAGGGAGATTAGCACATGTTTAATAACTCTCATGCAAACAAGAAAACGTCATTGTTAAACATTAACGAACTGAATGAGTCGTTAAAAAGTATCGATGGCGACCTGTATTGGTTCAGAAAAACAGGTCAGAAATATATCTCAAGTAAGGAGATTGCTCAGAAACGATGGTTACGCCGACTCATTAAGAAGCGTATCCAAAAGGGCAGAGCAAAACCGGAGTTAAGTATGTATGGGTCTACGATGGTCAGAGATTTCTGGCCGTTCGGCGGCTCATTAAACTTTGAGTCCTCACTTAAGAGTGGATGGGAGCGGAAGTATTGCGACGAGTACCAAGGATTATGGGTTAACCCTCAATCTCTCATGTTATGCACTTACACCGAAGGGGACGTGGTTTACGTCAACGCCCCTGACGAGCTTACGTACCAATCGGAATACAACCGGCACATCTGTTTCATCAACGATCTTTAGTCACGATTAATAACTATCGGGTAAGACCTTACCCGACGGGTGTGGCTTACTTTAAAAGGAGCAAGTCATGCTTATATCAATTGAGTCAGATAATAACTCCACTCTTCTTTTGCAGCTTGAAGTTAAAGGTATTTCTGTTTTTACTGAATGCCGAAGCGGTTACTGCGGGGCTTGCAGCACCAAATTAGTTAATGGAGTTGTAAGCTATAAAGAAGAGCCAGTTAGCGTCAAAGCCGGTCATGTGCTTGTGTGTTGTGCAATAGCACATACTGACGTGACCTTAGAAGTTTAATTTCTATTACCCCTTGGGTGAGCAATCACCCTTGTGGGTTGCTCACTCTTAATCCATTCGGAGTGAGTTATGCAAGTAGATAAAGTTATTCGATTAACAGAGGAAGACGAAGGTGGTATGGGGATTGTTCGAATGTGCAATTATAACATCGTCAGTAGTCCTTCTCGCCGTCAAGTGCTTACTAAGCGATTTATGCGTAAAAAGCCAGTTACGATCCAAAACCTCGACAATGGGTTCTGGATCCTGCGCTATGCAATGGGTAATTCGGGAAATCTTTCACTAACGAAGAATCAGATAGCGATAGATTACGACGGGATTCAGCAGTTGGGATTAAAGCTGCATACTAATCCTGTCAATTTAAAGGTGACTGATTCGACGCAGTTAGAGATTTTCAAACATTTTTGGGATCATCAAGACTTAAACATTCGTATTTCTATGCGAATGGGCGCAATAGGTCTTGTTCTTGGCACCATAGGTTTTGCAATCTCGATAATCTCGATTTTTTAACTTAACAATGTAAAACGGTTACGCCGTTACAAAGACCCTAGGGTGAAACGACCCTAGGGCGTTCACCCATTTAAATTTTGGAGTGAGCACCATGAATTACGAATCAGAAATTAATACTGTTTTCGCTTCTATGACATCTGAATCGAATCGATTAAACCTGCCGATTGTCTATAAAGATGATTTAAAGGTCGATCTCGAAACGCTTACAAGGTTTGCTGACAAAGGTATCAAGCAGTTCTTGTGGCAGCTGCGCGAAGGCGGTTCGGTGTTAATCCCTGTGGGACTTGGCGTAAACCCTGTATATGTGAGCTTTTGGCACAATGCAGGTTACCCCACAAGCCCTTATTTAATCTCAATTGATGACGGGAAATCATCGATAGAACCGATCTCAATTGAAAAAATGCTTAATATTGTTCACCGGAAACCGCACGGTCAGTTGGAGGATATTATTAAGCGTGGATGCGATTTAAATATCTGGGGACTATGGAACACTCCCAGTTTTGAATCGTTTTCAGTGGCAGGTTGGCTCGATTATTTTCAGTATGCAGGCAATAAACTGATGGTGGATTTAATCAAGCAAGATCTGCACTAAAGTGTAAAACGACGTTGGAATGCTAAGGCATCCCTTCGTCGTTTTTTTTTGGATTTTTTGGCTAGTTAATTTGAATAAACGGTCTTTAACGCGGCTCTTGCCATCGAAAACCAACCCGCAAAGGCGCTGGTGGCGGGTGACATTTTAAATGCACGATTGACCTTGAATAAGCGATTAAACGCGAGGCCTGCGCCGACTTCTGCCAACGACAAACTGCAGCGGTGGAATCGGTGGAGCACATCTTCTACTTCATCCACTGAAATAACCCCCGTTAACAGCAGATTGCTATTATCACTGTACACGGCGGCAAACCCTTCCAGTTCCGCATTGTGCGCAACGTGATATTGCTCAGGCTTGCTCATGGCATCAATGTTAGCTGTAGTGAACTCTTCCCCTTTGGAAATGGCTTTGACGCGGAATTCCCCAGCTTTATCCGATTTATACAACCGGTTGTAGCCTCGGGCAGTGAGTATTGGGTATGGCTCTGCAATGCCTGGTATTGAGACTAAGGCCAAGTCTGAATGATGAGGGTGCAGGTTAATCTCTTCGTCAAATAGGAGCTTAATCAGTTGCTTTAAATGCTCTTTATTGACCTGTTCTGGCGCGAGACCAATTAATCTTAAATGTACCTCCAAGAACACCAAACGACTCGGCGCACTGTTGCAGCCTAACTCCACTGCCAATTCGGAAAATAGTGGGTGAATCGAAATGCGCGACATGCTTACCTCAAGATGTAAATTTGTTATGTGAACTTTATCTCACAGAAAATTTTTTTCGCAAATTTAGGAGCTCAGACCAAGTTTTAAAAAAAATATCGACCCAATTTTTTGTTATCCTGTATTATTCTCGTTATTGGGTAGATACTTTTGAGAAGCACGTCACCAAGTTTGTTAAAATAATATTATAACCAACTGATTTAGCAAGATAATGCAGCAAATTTGCCACGTTTTAGAACTGTGATGAAATGATTCTGGTCGTAAACTTTAACAAACAAGGAATTACTAGATGAAAACTCAACACAAATTAACAACCGTAGCATTATCTGTTTTAGCTCTGTCTGCTTGCAGCTCAAACCCTGTTTCTGATTATGTCGAAGCACAACAAGAGCTAGTAGAACAAAAAAATGAACAAATGAACGACGCTATTGAAGAGGCGCCTGAGTGGTTCTTAAACCCTCCTGCTTCGAATGGTGATGGCGTTTACGCGACGGCAATGGGCCGTGCTGATAACTTGATGGCCGCTCGCAATATTGCGAACTTAAATGCGGAATACGCGATTGCTAAGACAGTATCGCAGGAAGTTTCTGGTCGTGAGCGTCAAAACACTGAAGTGCGCAATGGTCGCACTAATCAGTTGAATGATGAAACAATTGTTAAGCTAGTAAATCGTGCAAAAGTCGTTGGCTATAACCACGTTAACACCCAAGTTCGCGTCGATAACGGGCTGTACGTAGTGTATATGCTGTTACACCTGCCTTACGACAAGCTGGAGCGTATGATTGAACTAAACGAGCGCAGCTTTGACGAGCGCTCGCAAAAGGCCTATTCAGAAGTTGAAGCGTTAGTGAAACCTTCTCCGACTGTGGGAAATGTGACAGCTGCGGAAGTTGTGACCCGATGAGATATGCTGCTCATGTGGGCCTAGGAGTGGGTTGTTGGGGCGTTTACGCTGCTATCGTCAACTCCTATGCCCCTGAGACAGTAATCGGTGTTGTAGATGCGTGTTTGATGTTACCCGTGGTGGCGATAGCGTCGTTATTACCTGACATAGATCATCCTGAGTCGAAATTGGGAAGAAGGATTAAACCAATATCAACGATTCTTTCGCTCTTCTCACATCGTGGTATCACTCACTCATTGTGGGCTGTTGGGCTAATGGTCTGGCTTTTAGCCAGCCATCAAGCTGACTCTATCGCATCGCAAGCCCTAGTCATTGGCTATTTAAGTCATTTACTTGGGGACGCGGTGACTCCGGCCGGAATTAGACCATTTTGGCCATTGGGTAGAGCGCAACGAATTGGGCTAAATCATGCAGTAGTAGCAAGTGTTGGTATTATTTTATTTTTAAGATGGATGTATTGAAGATGGGAAGTTCTGGTGCGCAAAACGTAGTGATGATGTTTAGAGCTCGCGAAGAGAAAACTCTCAGAGATTCAAGATTTTCTGAGATTGTTGATTCTGCGACGCCAAAAGATGTCAAAGCTATGATCACTGTTGTGTTGGAGCAACTACTGAATCGCTCAGTCTTTGTAATTCAGCACGACTCGCATCTTGAGTTTGTCGCCGGTGACACTCGATTAGAAGTCGGGGTTAACGGTAATTACTTCAACGAAAAATTTTGGAACGATGAATACCCTGCGGCTGAGCTACGTTTAGCGTTAATGTTTAGCTCGGATTCGGTGAAATGTACGCCGGAATGGAATGCAATGGTGAATTTCAAAGCTAAGCACATTCGTGATTCTATTCGTGTATCACTCGCCACTGGTGTCGTAACGTGCGCAAGTTGTGCTGATTTCTGGGGTGGGGCAAGTCTGCTAAAATTGAAATTTTTAATCACTAACTTAGTAAATAGCCTGCATCACATCACGTCTTCAGTCTAAATTATTTAATCTCTTACTTTCATCTAAATCCCGCGAGAAACCCCGTCCTTTAGGGCGAGGAGGGATAGCGGTTGCTCCGAAGGAGCAAAAACTACCCGATTGGTTAATGTTAATATTTACTTTCACAAAAACAACTGTATTCTTGTGAACTATGAAAGAGATCGCTATTAAACAACGCTTTTACCCAACGACTGAACAGGCTCAATTGCTTGCGCAGACTTTCGGCTGTGTGCGTTTCGTTTACAACGCGATCCTTAAATGGCGTACCGACGCTTTCTACAACGAAAGCAAAAAGGTTAACTACAACACGGCAAGCTCTAAGCTGACCGAACTCAAGAAGCAAACTGAGTTTGAATGGCTTAACAGCG
>NZ_JAKKSE010000025.1:0-66287 GCF_025653595.1 Shewanella sp. SM95 | reverse complement strand
CAACACTTTATGCATATCTTCGGGATAGCAATAACAGTCGAGATTTGAATAATATCCGAAATAAAACCTGTCTGTATCACACGATATATATGGCCTCTTGTGGGTCACTTTTATCATGTGGGGATGTCCACGCTTGATAGCACTTATTGAGGTGGTTTCTACATTTTTAAAACCAGTAAAGAAAAATGCCATCACGGCAAAACCACCCGCGCCGACCAAGGCGGCCGGGCCTAACAACGCCACGCCGACAATACAAACTACCACCCCAAACCAAGCCAGCCCCCGTACTACCGCGTAGGCTGCATCCGGAATAGCATCATGATAGGTGGTAACTAACCCCTCGGTGGTGAGCCGATAATGGTACTGCTTGTCTGCAAACCAGAGGTAACGAGCAGATAGGAACATTATTAGGGCCATGATGATTAACCCCATACCCAAGCTAGTATCGCCAGATAACAAATAGCTCCCTATAAGTGCTAAACAGCCACACGGGATCAGGAAGGTTAACCAAAATAGACCATAGACAGTCGCCACCCGAATATCCCACTCATAAAGCGTGGGCGCCTCTCGCACCCGCTGCAGACGCAACTGATAGAGCCGGTCTTGCTCCTCTTTGGGTAATTGCAGGTACTCACTGCGCGGCAGGTCTTCATACCGACTGTCGTCCAACAGTTGTGTCTCTTGTTCTGTCGACGCCGACTGCGGCGCTGCCCTCTTATTCATATAGCTATTCCTTTGCTGTGCCCACGGTACTGCATGGTCATCGTTAACAGCTCGAACTTAATGTCTTCTCACCCTTGACGACCTCGCCGCTAAAGGTCTGTTAGCCTGTATCCAGATAATGGTCGTAATTAGCGCCAATAACAGGCGCGAGAAAAAACGCTAACTGGGCTGAGTATTCTCAGGGGCAAAATCTGACAATTGGACTGGTTCGCCGTCACGGATGCCAACTTTAGAAAGGCCAACTATTCGTTCATTTTTCAATAAAAAGAGTTTCGACCCCAGTAATTGCTTCATCAGTAGCGACAACACTTTATGCATATCTTCGGGATGGCAATAACAGTCGAGATTTGAATAATATCCGAAATAAAACCTGTCTGTATCACAGGATATATATGGCCTCTTGTGGGTCACTTTTATCATGTGGGGATGTCCACGCTTGATAGCACTTATTGAGGTGGTTTCTACATTTTTAAAACCAGTAAAGAAAAATGCCCCCAGAGCCATTCCGCCTGCACCAATCAGCGCTGCTGGGCCTAAAAAGGCCACCCCGACAATACAAACCACCACTCCAAACCAAGCCAGCCCCCGCACTACCGCGTAGGCGGCATCCGGAATCGCGTCATGATAGGTAGTAACTAAACCCTCAGTGGTGAGCCGATAATGGTACTGTTTGTCGGCCAACCAGAGGTAGCGGATAAATGGCGCAAAAATCAGTGCCATGAAAAAAAAACCATACCATTGGTCAGACTCATACCAGTACGCCACCAAGCCAATCAGCACCATTATCCCACAGGGAATAATGACAACGAGCCACCCCATGGCATACACGGTCGCTACCTTAATATCCCACTCATAGAGGGTGGGCGCCTCACGCACCCGCTGCTGACGTAGCTTATTGAGCCGGTCTTGCTCCTCTTGGGGTAATTGCAGGAACTCACTGCGCGGCAGGTCTTCATACCGACTGTCGTCCAACGGTTGCGTCTCTTGCTCTGTCGACGCCGACTGCTGCGGCGCTGCTTTATTGTTCATCCTGTTACCTCTCGGTAGACTCTACTTGTAGCGTGGTCATCGCTAAGCAGTAAATCCAGCCATCCATTTTAAATCAGCAACATAATATGCTCTCGGCCTACCCTCAAGCGAATATTTACTGAAGCAGTTTTAAGGAAAGTAATAAAAGTAGCTAGATGGCCAGTGAGGGAAGTGGAGACTGATTTTAAAGAGTATGTTCAAAACTCATCTGAGTTCTGCGAGGGCACGGCATACAAACCTCAATGATTAATACCAATCGTATTAAATATCTGTTCATTCAGCGGGAGTTCAACGCGCTTTAGACAAGGCGAAGGCTTGAAGGCATAGTGGTGCTCTGTCGAAAGCCTTAAACGCAGTATAAAGCGCGTTGAAACCCGCCCTTCGGGAGCCACACAAGCATCCCACTCCGGTGTTGCATTGACTTAAAAGGGAATACCATTTCTGCGTCAATACGCCTTGGATTGAGATGCTTGTGAGGCTCTGAACTGATGAGATATTTAATGTGATTGGTATAATACTTATCCAAAACAAGAGTCGCCGTTAACAACTAGGTTATTGAGGTTGGTTGTATCTCGTTTCTGTTGATGAATAATTGACAGATATAATCATATAGTTAGAATGCCAAGCTGTTGAAACAGAACAGGTTGGCGTCAAATGAAACCTGATCTGGTTCCTTATCACTAACGCTCTCAGTTGATCAAGTGAGTAGATCATACCGAAGCAATGCAGTTTTTCACATATAAACAATGGAGTGGTTATGCGTTGGTTGACTTGGTTGGTCGTGTGCTGTTCTCTCACGGGATGTGCAACGATAACGTCGAGGATGGGAGAAGATTCAACTTGGGGTCACTCTTTCTCAAGTGTGCAAACGGCTGTTGATAATGGCGAGGAGTGTATGATTATCTCCGCGTTGGCGGCCCCGCCCTTGCTGCTCTTTACCATCCCGCTGACACTCGTTGATATGAGCAGTGCGTTGATCATCGATACTGTTATGCTACCTGCAGATTTAGCGATCACGCCCAGCGATCCCAAGCTCCACACCCCGCGACCTATGGTCTGCCGCTATGACTACAAGATTTAAGCATGATCGCATCCAATAAATAACCTCAAGTTGCCTGTGTGACGGTGAGTTAACGCCGGCATACGGGAACGACCATGTCGCGGTTTGCCTCCCAGAGTGTTGTGCCTTGTTAGTTGTAATTACGTGGTACAACCTAGCCTAGCAAGCCATTTTAAATCATTTAAGTTAGCGATTTGCTTTAATCACATCAAGTAACAACTTGATATCAGCCATATTGTTATAAATATGCGGAGAAATCCGGATCCCCATACTACGGGCGTCGACACTAATATTCGCGTTCGCCAATGCCGTCATCATTTGATGCTGCTGTTTACCAAACTGCAGAATAAGCGTGCCGCTGCGCTTTTCAGTATCCCGCGGCGACACAAACTCATGGTCGAGCTCTTGCGCCACAGCATCAATCAATTGCTGATTGTATTTACGCAGCAACGGAGTACCTAAACCAGCAAGATAATGAATGCTATGGGTGGCAATGGCATAAGGCGCGATTGATGGTGTCCCTCCCCAAAAGCGCAGTGCGGAATGCTGGTAACGAAAATCATGGATATCAAATTCGAACGGATTCTCGTGGCTAAACCAACCAACATCCTTAGGCTGACAACTATCCAATATGGCGGGATTAACCCAAAGATAGGCAGCACCAGGGCCGCCGCAGAGCCATTTCACACTCGAGCCGATTAAAAAATCGGGTTGTAGGCGCGCGAGATCCAGCGGAATAATCCCCGCCGATTGCGCTACATCCACTAAGCTCAAACAACCTCGCTCACGGGCTATGGTGAAAATATTAGCTAATGGCGCCTGCTGCCCCGTATTCGAGTAAGCATGACTAACAAACACCAGGTCCACATCGCGGCTGATATGCGCATCCCACACATTAGGGTCGGTGATATCGAGCCCTTTAGGAATAAAACGTACTTCGCAACTGGCAGGCAGCGCTTTTTTAAGGGCAAAACCCATGCTGGGGAAATCAATCTCACTCATTAACACAACGGCGTGTTCGCGGTTCAATCTGTCGAGGGACATGACAATTTTAGTCAGCGCACTGGAAAGATTGACCTGAGGGCAAAAATCCTTTTGGTGGCCGTTAAATAGTTTAGATAAAGCAAAGGTAAAATCATCAATCACACCCAGCCACTGGCCCCAAGGTTCACGCCCCGACTCCTGCCAAGGCGCAAAAAAGGCTTCTTTAAAGACCTGCTCGGTCGATTTTAATGGCCGGCCAACGGAATGGTTTAATAGATATCCTGGACCTGCTAGGTAAAAGTCCTTTTTAAAATCTTCAAACATAGTGTTATCTCAAACTCTCTTTTAGTTTTTTAATATCACAATAACGAGTCCGAATATCGCTGCGCTGAGCGGCGGCGCGTCTGTCTCTGAGTCGCTCCAATGAGCCGAGTAGCACATGCAGTGGCGGACCACTCGCGGTAACCTTAGCTAAATGCTGCTGCTCCATACTTGTCGAAGGCTCAGCAATATATTTAGTTACTAACTCATTATGGTGCTGAATCGCAGTCTCGCCATGTAATTCGCAGACTTCAATGAAGAGTCGCAAGTTTTCTTGATACCAATCTTGGGTTGAGCAGTCTTTTGCCAGCAAGAAGTCATCCATCAAATTCGGCCGACGCATGCACTCGCGCAATATCTGTTGATCCTCCGGCATCATGTATAAAAACTTGTCCACCAGCATTTGCGAATAGGAGGCTTCGTTTGCAAAACAAAGACCTAGCGTTAAATCGATGACATTAATCCCCGCAAAATCTCCTGCATTGGCGCCACGATAAATGACCGAGCCCACCCGATAAGGTTTGTAGTAAGGGCGAACACAGTAAAAGAAACGGTCCGTATCTAATCGATTAAATAATTGGGTATTCGACTCAATCACATCCTGTAATGCTTGTTTCGCGACTCGCAGTAAATCGTGACTGATGGGATGGGAAATGCCCAAAGGCTGGATCTTCAATAGCGCATCGGCGGCGCGTTTATAGGCCAAAATGCCTTTAGTGTTGTAATCCACAAACAGCTTTTCGGCGCTCAGATCGGTAAAGCGCTTATAAATGCCATTGTGGGCACGATTGTGCGTGGTTAAATGTGCGGTGGCAAAGCGCGGCGTGACGCCTATTGAAGCGCCAATATGCATGGCGAGCGCAGAAGCCTCAGCTAATGGCGATGTCGTTTCCCGCGAGGGCTCGGTAATTTCATGGCGCCGACAGGCCGCCATATACAAGCCCACATTGCCGAGTAAATCGAAGGCACTGTCGAAACCTTCATCTGTATTCCCCTCATCGAGCAAGGTCTTAATCAACTCTCGCCCTTCGCTCTCCAGCGCCAACTTAGCTTCTGCGCCGATATCGAGCACATTGGCCCGATCTGTTTGTTGGTAGTAAAGCTGTTCTAGCTCGGAATTGAGTTCCACAAAGCGGCTGCGGATCCAATCATCAAAGGCTTCGGTATTAAAGGTGGCAGGTTTCACGGGCTTATCCTTGAGTATTGTTATCGTTCTTTTAAACGGAGTGAGCTCAAAGCGTTAGCCCAATCCGTAAAACTCGTAACCAGAATGCAACTTATCGCCACGTGTTTCTAGCGTTAGGTCAAATTTCCGAAAAAACTAATGCCATTTTTTATTTACACCATGCGCCAGCGCAATTTTTCAAACACTTTTACTCCGCAGAATGTTCCTGAAGACACTCATCACTCAACTAATAGCTAAGCGGTAGTTCCGCAGAGGTAAATCGGATGATTTTAATGGAATTTATAGTAGTGCTTAGCTGCCTACTGCTAGGTACCCGCTACGGCGGCATGGGACTCGGCCTCATCAGCGGTATTGGCTTATTTTTACTGATTTTTGTTTTCGGTTTAGCGCCGGGACAACCGCCAGTGCAAGTTATGCTAACCATACTTGCAGTCATTGGCTGTGCAGCCGTATTGCAAACCGCGGGGGGATTAGATGTGATGATGCAGTATGCCGAGCGCTTACTGCGCCGTCATCCACAATACATCACGATTCTAGCGCCGCTGACCACGTGGACGCTGACCTTCCTTTGCGGTACTGGCCATGTGGTTTACACCATGTTCCCGATTATTTCCGATATCGCGCTGAAGAAAAATATTCGCCCAGAGCGCCCAATGGCGGTGGCATCTGTCGCTTCACAAATGGCGATTTGCGCTTCGCCTGTGTCGGTAGCAGTGGTGTCTATGGTGTCGATTCTGGCATCACAACAGGGTGTAGGCCGCGCTTACAATCTGCTCGAAATTTTAATGGTGTCAGTGCCAGCATCGCTTTGCGGTGTCATGGCCGCTGCACTTTGGAGTCTGCGTCGTGGTAAAGATTTAGATAAAGATGAAGAATTTCAAGAACGCATTAAAGATCCAGTCCAAAGAGCCTTTATCTATGACAAGAGCGAAACCCTGTTAAATCAAAAATATCCGAAGGAAGCTTACTGGGCAACGGGGATTTTCTTCACCGCTATCGCTGCTGTGGTACTGTTAGGTTCATTTAGTGAATTGCGTCCCGCCTTTGACGTTAAAGGTAAGTCGACCTTACTCTCGATGAACTTAGTGATCCAGATGATGATGTTAATTGCAGGTGCATTTATCCTGATGACCTGTAAAGTCAAACCGACTAACATCTCTAACGGTCCCGTTTTTAAAGCGGGCATGGTGGCAATTTTCTCAGTATTTGGTGTGGCGTGGATGAGCGATACTTTCTTCATCAGCCATATGGATGTACTGCAGGAAAACCTGTCCCATGTAGTACAAAGCCAGCCTTGGACCTATGCCTTAGTGCTGTTTCTCATCTCTAAGCTTGTTAATAGCCAAGCGGCAGCACTCACAGCAATCGCACCTATGGGACTCGCCTTAGGGGTCGATCCAAAACTCTTAATCGCCTTCCTCCCTGCAAGCTACGGTTATTTCGTGCTACCAACCTATCCAAGTGATCTAGCCTGTATCGGCTTTGACCGTTCAGGTACGACTAAAATAGGTAAGTTCATTATTAACCACAGCTTTATCATTCCAGGCTTTATCGGTGTAGCGACAGCATCGGCTGTCGGTTATCTACTCGCAACCGCTTTACTCTAACCGCCAAAATAACAAAGGCCGCTAATGCGGCCTTTGTTTTAGATAGCCTTAGATCACACAAAAGTATTAACCTGTGCCAATATAAAACCCATACCCTAGACGCCCATATTCTTCAGAACATAAAATACGCAGCCCGAAAGTGAGATAAGTATCTTACTCAACAACTCTTTTTAGCTTGCCGTACTAAAGATGATTAGACGCTTATCCATTCTATTAGCTTTTTTCGCGATACTGATGGGGCTCGTATACTGTGCCTACAGTCTGATAACTCGGATTAACTTTAATTCCCACCATCAAGTAGGAGAAGTCATCGACACTCTAAACGGGGTTAATATCTATTATAACGGAGGAGTTAATACCCATTCAGGACGCAACCTATCTATAGATGGTTATAACTTAGGCATCCAATATCAATGTGTTGAATTTGTTAAGCGCTACTTTTACCAACGCTACCAGCATAAAATGCCTGACGCTTTAGGCCATGCTAGAGACTTTTTTGATAACAAGTTAAGCGATGGCATGTGGAATGAAAAACGCGCTATGCAGCAATACACTAATGCGAGTCAGACCAAACCTATGCAGGATGATCTACTCGTGTTTTCTCCATGGATATTTAACCCCTATGGTCACGTTGCGATCATTGCCTCAGACACCGATAGCAGTATTGAAATTGCCCAGCAAAATCCCGGCCCCTTTGGCCCATCACGCGAACGGTTGGCATTAATTCAACAAAACGGCCTCTGGTATATTGATGCGCCTCGAGTAAAAGGTTGGTTAAGATGGCAGGCCCCGGAAATCACAGCATCCCCGATAGCAAAATCCGCAAATACGCCATTCACCAATAAGGTTCACTGAGAAATAACAATAATGTCAGTATTAACTTGGATTAAACAACGCCTTGCGCGTAATAGTGATAGCCTCGAGCAATCTAGGCCACAAACTGAGTTACGCACTGTTTTTCATCAAACCCAGATGGCCAATATCAGCTTGCCAATCATACAAACCTATCCACTCGTTGTACGTATGAACAGAGAAGATATTTTTGCTTATCAATTGCATTGCTTGCTGACTTACCAAGGGAAAGAGGCCTTAAACACTTTACTTAGCCAGGCAGGCTTTAACACATTGCCCGAGCAAACGGTCAACTTTAACGGTTTTATCGAACACCCAACCCAAGCGACCTGCGTATTGCTGAACCAATATGACGATTTTGCGGGTGTGTGCATAACCTTAGTGACCAATGACAAACCCTTGCTAGAAGCATTAATCAGATTCAAATCCGCCCCGCCCAATCCATGGGAAAGCTTTCCCAATATCGATCCCGATACTCTCGGCAGTCTTCAAGGTAATATCGACTTTTGGTGCAGCTATTTTTGGCGCCCCTATTGGCTATCACTTTCAGAAGCCGAGCGCTTGCAATATCCTGAAAGTTGGCGGGAATTTAGCGAGTTTCATTAAAACTTAAGGTATGCAAGCACTTAATGCAGGATAAAAAATGAAATTGAAATATGTTGGGTTAGCACTGACGTTACTGCTACTTGGTGGTTATCTGATCCCTGAGTCACCCGCGATCCCAGTAAAAGGTGCCAGCAGTAAAGATTGGAACAGCCAAACCTTTTGGTATGAACCTTGGGGTCCATCGGGCGTTCACAAGGGGATAGATATTTTCGCCGCCAAAAACACCGCAGTGATTGCACCAACGCCTATGCTGATCTTGTATCGAGGTGACTTCTTCAAAGGAGGAAATGTGGTGGTTGGTTTAGGTCCGAAATGGCAAATTCATTACTTTGCCCATTTAGCACAAATTGAATCAGCCACGGGATTGATTGCCTACCAAGGTGACACTTTGGGTACTGTCGGCGATACGGGTAATGCACAAGGTAAACCGCCCCATTTGCACTATTCCATTTTGAGCTTATTACCTAAACCTTGGCTGATGGATACTTCAACCCAAGGTTATAAAAAGGCCTTTTATCAAAACCCTATCGAGTATTTAACTGCACTATAGGCTTAACGACTTACTTTAATCAGCTTATTGGCAGTCCAATATCAAGCTGAGGTTCTGCGGTTTTTGATGGGATTTCATGCTCAACTGCCGCAGCTAATGCTTCTCTCTCTGCCTTCGCAATATATTTAGGTTTATTGCTAGATTGCAGTTTGGCATTGGCCTTTTTTGCCTTGCTCTTCAAGGTTTGATTAATCTTCTTTTTACGGTTCATCAGAGTACCAATGCGAGATACGGTATAAAGGGGCGCGATTATAGCCTTCCATCAACGCGCCAGACAATCGAAAGCACTAAAGCAAACGCGTGATCCAATCAAATAATCAAACCTGCGACTAAAACATAGGTCTCCTAAATCAAACACAAATGCCAAAAAAGGTAATGCTTTACCGACATGAACTCGCACTATATGCATGGCCTTTACAGTAAAACCTCTCGATACCGAGTGCTGTGTCGCAATTTATTCATACTGTCGTCAAATCATGCAATTTCCTGTATGGCGTGACTAGACAAGCTGTAATTCCTCCCCTAAAATCGCGAATAATAAAAATCGTTATCATTTGCAATACAATTTAATGGAATATTAACCTATGCCAAGGGAGCCGGTGTAACAAACTCATTCGCCCTTAGCAGGAAGTTATATGACATTCAAAACCTCGTTTGTTGCTTTAGCCGTATTGGCAGCGTTAACCCAATCCGCTGCGGCCCAAGATGCCACCGACAACAGTCCAAACAACAAAAATAAAGACATAGAAAAAATCACTGTCACCGCGAGTCGAATGGATAAATCCCCCAGCTCGATCCCCAATACTGTCACTATCATCGACCGCGCCCAATTAGAAGAACAGTTCCGCACCACTAAAGATTTATCGACTATTATCGGTAACTTAGCGCCTAGCTTTTCACCGAGCCGCCAGAAGATGAGTAACACAGGTGAAACCCTGCGTGGTCGTCCGCCATTGATTATGATCGACGGCGTGCCTCAATCGAACCCACTTCGCAGTGGTGGTAGAGAGGGGCAAACTATAGATCCTGCCATGATTGAGCGCATCGAAATCATTCACGGCGCCAATGCCATGCACGGTCTCGGTGCCCAAGGCGGCATCATCAACTACATCACTAAAAAGCCAACAGGCGACAGCGAACAGGTTGCTAGTTTCGATGTCACAGTGCCTGATTCAATGAAATCCAATGGCTTAAGCTTTGGTGCTAGCTATGCGTTTTCTGGCGAGTCAGAATTTATCGACATGATAGGTTCGGTTAGCTACCGCAATAATGGCGTCTATTACGATGCCAATCATAACGTAGTGGGTGTCGACACGACTCAAGGCGAGTCGATGGACAGTCAAAGCAAAGACTTCTTCATCAAGCTTGGCCATAACTTCGATGAGTCTCGCCTTGAATTAATGGTTAACCATTACAATGCAGACAACAATGGCGATTGGATGCCCGTTGCAGGTGACAAGCCCAATGGTGTACCCACAGGTGCAGTTAAAGAAACTCAGCCATGGGAAGCCGCCAACAACCAAGTGACCACCACAAGTTTGACTTACACCCACGCCAACATTGGTGGCCAGCAACTTAGCCTGCAACTCTTTAATCAAGATTTTAAAGCGGTTTATGGCGGTGGCTGTTTCGACAGTTTCTACGATCCATCCTTCGAAGGCAGCGATCAAGTCATCCAATGCGGTATCGGCAGTAAAGGTGAAAGCTTGTACTACGAGCAATCGCGTAACTCTTCGGTTAAATGGGGTTTAAAAAGCGCCTTAATCGCTAAGGATATTGCAGGTTCAGGAATTGATGCGGCCTACGGTGTCGACCTTTTCCGCGACACCACTGAGCAAGATTTAGTAAAAACAGGCTTTTCATGGGTTCCCGAAAGTACCTATGACAACGTTGCGCCATACTTGCAGTTAGATTATGACTTAATTGAAAATTTAACCTTATCGACTGGTGTTCGTTACGAACATGCCGAGTTAAGTGTCGATGACTACAAAACCCTATGGGGTGCAGGCAATAAGCAAATTGCGGGCGGTTCAGCCACCTTCGATGAAACCTTATTTAACGTCGGTATCTCTTATAAAATCACTCCTGACATTCGCGTTTATACCAGCTATAACCAAGGTTTTGGCATGCCGGATATCGGCCGAATTCTGCGTGATGGTAAAAGCTTCCCCGGCGACAATCCCAGCATAGATGGCTCACTGGCGCTCACGCCGATAGTCACAGATAACGTTGAAGTCGGCGCCGATTACCAAGGTAAATACTTAAGCGCCAAGCTAGCTTACTATCGTTCCGCCACTGATTTTGGCTCACGTTTGGCCTTAAATAGTGATGGTTTCTACGACGTGAAGCGCGAAAAGAGTGTGATCGATGGTATTGAAGCCAATGTCACCGCCTACATTACCAGCAATGATGATCTCGGCATGAATATCGCCTTCCAGCAGGGCGAATACGATTCAAATGGTGATAGCCAAGTCGATACCGATCTCGATGGTGCAAATATTTCGCCAAACCGTATCAACCTGTTCTGGACCCATAGCTTCGATAATGAAATGTCGACCCGCGTTCAAGCCAATTACTACATGGACCGCGATTTTAAAAACGCGGCGGGCAACAAGTATGCAGAGTTTGATGGCTACACGACAGTCGATGCTTCCTTCTCCATGCCGCTTTACACTGGCACCCTGAGCCTAGGTTTGCAAAATCTATTTAATAAGGATTATTTCAATTATTACTCACAAACCATGGGTACAAATGATCGTTATTTCAAAGGAATGGGGCGTACTGCAACAATAGGCTACACCTTGCCTTTCTAAGTGAAAGGCCCATTTTGAAACATAAAAAAGCGCAATTACATTGCGCTTTTTTATTGTGTGGAAGTAAGCAAATTATGCCTTGGTCACGACCCAGAGTGCGTGTAATAAACCAGGGAACCAGAACAGTAAACATAACACGATGTTTATTAGCAGATCTTTACCCGCTCCCGCCTTCAAAAATACAGCAACTGGCGGCAATAAAATCGCAATAATGACTAAAAGTAGTTTATTTGTATCCATAACAGAACATCCTCAAAACGGAGATTGTAGGCAAATCAACAAGATCTAACTTCGCAGGAAGACTCAGAATTTGCAAACCTTTTAGTTTGCAAGGCGTAAATAATCCCAGCCGCAGCCTAAATGAAGGCCCTTACCATTCCCTAAAATGAAAAAGGATATTCAACCCATTATCTGTCCAGAGTAGACTAAGATATCCAGTAAACTCCAACCGAAAATCCCTAAAAGCATCTATAGTTAAAGAAAAATATGAAGTAAAAGAATGATATTTGATCCCCAAGCCTTATTACTCATCAAGTTTATTTGCCTGCTTACTAGCACGGCTGCCGTCGCATGGGGACTCATTGCACAACCTTTAAAAATTGCCACTCAAGCCAGTATGCGCTTTTCTCTGGCGAACTTGTTCGTCCTCCTTGGCATCATACTCAACAGCCAACGCACCGAAGCCTCCAGTTACTTTTTTTGGTTCTGCTCGGATATGGCGATTTTGTTTGGCTTCATTCTAGCGCGTTGGGGAACAAAGGCGCTTTTTAGACTCAAGCCCAGCGTAAAATCGGATCTTATTCTTTTAGCACTCACCGCTGGTGTGATGCTCTTGGTTCCACCTAATTTCAGCTCCGAACGCATTTTGGCCATCGTATTCTCAGCCTGCGCCGCGCTCATTTTCGCCATGTTAACTCGAGATAACTATCTTGCCATCAAACGCGATACGGGAAATCGAGTTGCCATCGCTATGGTCATGCCTTTAGTCGCCATGGTGGGTATTTTTATCATTCGTATCTTTATCGCCCTGCTTTCTCCCGAAGAAAGTCCGATGTTTATCGCCATGCACACGCAAGAAGCCATACCTGTGCTTTGGTTCTATGTCTTTCTGGCCCTATTGATCAATATCGTGATGATAGGTAATGCCATGACTCGGCTTGTCAGTAAAATCCGCATGTTAGCGGAGCGGGACCAACTCACAGGCCTGTGGAATCGCCGTGCTATGCATAAGTTTTTAAACAATATCCATCAACGCTGGCTGCGGGATAAAGTACCTTACAGTATGATTTTATTGGATCTTGATCATTTTAAAGATATCAACGATCAATACGGGCACGATGCGGGCGATCTCGCCCTGCTGACGGCGGCGAGACTGTTTGGGTCGGTATTGCGAGAAAATGACGCCCTATGTCGTCACGGTGGAGAGGAGTTTCTGGTGATTTTACCTGCGACCGATGCTCCCGCGGCCAGAGTCGTCGCCGAGAAATTGCATCAAATACTTAAGGACAATTCATTTATCTGGCAAGGTGTTACGATAAAAATTCATGCTAGTTTAGGTTACGCCACTATTTATCAAGGATGCCAACCTGACAAACTACTCATTCAAGCAGACCAAGCTATGTACCGCGCAAAATCTGAAGGCCGAGACCGTATTTGCCAAGCTTGCTAGGCTTTCGCAACATAACGCTGCAAAGATTAATCTCCTTTCGCTGGCCAAGCCAAAGTCTCGGGCTCACGCCATGCAACTAGCGCCTCAGTGACACCTTCAGCGCCAAAATGCTCACCTTGAGTCGGTAAATCCCGATAAGCGTAATCACGCCAACCTGTCACTTCATCACCATAGCGAAAATGCAAGCAATAGGCATGCAGATAACACCGATCCGCTGCCCCACCGCCGTATAAATCATCCCCTAAAATGGGTACACCTAAGCTCGCCAAGGCGACTCTTAATTGATGGGTTTTACCTGAGTGGGGTTTAAGCAAATATAAACGCAATCCCTCGCAAACACTCAAAGAGAAAAACTGCGTAATCGCTGGATTCTCTTTAGTCCGCAGTAACTTAAACATGCTACGACGCGACTTTGCCATGTCACCAATCACCCAGCCTTGCTTCTTCTTCGGCTTGCCTTTCGCGAGGGCGAGGTAATATTTCTGCACTTTATGGGCGGTAAACAGCTCAGTAAATTGCTTGGCGGCGACCGCGCTCTTAGCCAGAATCAACAGACCGGACGTGGGCGTATCGAGTCGATGAACAGCAAAAAGCTTAATCCCTAAATCTTGCTCAGCCTGCGCCACCACGCCTGCAGTCCCATCCTGACTGTGGAAATGCACTTTGGCTGATTTGGAAATAACAATAAAATCAGCCTCATCGGCTATGATTCGATACATGGAGTACTCGGCGTTGTAATGCGGATCATCGACTTAAAACTGAATAGTGACGACTAAGCCAGGATGATTATCCGTGAGATTAATTTTGGCATTGTGCCGTGAGAGAATCGCTTTGACCATAGATAATCCTAAACCAGTGCCCTGTAAATGACGGCTAGGGTCGAGGCGCACTAAGCGTTCGAACACTCTTTCTTTACTCTCGTCTGGAATACCAGGGCCATTATCGCGGATCTGAATTTGTGGGCCTGACTGAATAATCTCAATCCGCGCACCTTGGCCAGAATACTTCATCGCATTATCGACAAGATTATATAAGGCTTGGAATAATAAGTATTTATCCCCAAAAACCTTATGATCTGTCAGTAGCGATAAACTCAAGGTTTGCTCGTTAGATTCAGCCACAGCATCGGCCATATCCAATAAGTCAGTACACAGTTGCGCTAGGCTTAACTCCTGCAAATCGAGTGTCTGCTGACCTTCTTCGATACGCGTGAGCGACAACATGGCATCAAACGTCGCTAAACAATGATCGAGTTCCTCGGTCAAAATGGCGCAACCTTCGCTAATCTCATTGCTCGGCTTACTCGCCAACTCTTCAATACCAATACGGATATGTGACAATGGAGTACGTAAATCATGGGCGATATTATCGGTCGCACCACGCACTGCCATCAGGTTATTTTCGAGAATATCCAGCACATTATTAAACTGCAGCGCCAACATATCGAACTCATCCTGACGCCAACTCAAGGGTAAGCGGGTATCATAATGACCGCGTTCAATCTGTTCACTCAAGCGGTTGTATTGCACTAATCGACGTAAAATCGCCTTAGAAAACAGATAGCCGAGCGCTAAAGTCAACACTACGGTAAGCATGACAGCCGTCGCGGCGGCACTGATAAACTTATCAATTAACGTCGCTAAGTTATCGGTACGGGTCGCAATCAACACAGGGCCGTAGCGGGTCATCACCAGACCGCCAGTAAGAATATGCAGCTTATCTGGGCCACCGGTTAAGATAGGAAAATCCCGCGTTTGCGGCAGCATGGGCATGCCTTCGGGCATAAAGCTCAAGGCACCGACCATATCGTAGCTATTACGCCAAGCGATCAGGGCCGTTTGTGGATCAGCGGCGCGAATTTGAGCGGCAAAACTACGGCGATCAACCGTTAGGGCAAGTTGCTGATAACGTTGGGTCTCTGACTCTAAATATTGAGTCACTTGATACTGCTGCTCAATAATCAGCTGCCGATAGAGGGCAAATAGCAACGCCCCGATGATCACTATCACTAAGGTCGAAAAAACGATTGTGATGCGCCAGGCGCTGCTTTGGTAAGGCTTAATGCCTTTGTCGTAAGCGATAACCCGCTCCCCTCACGGTTTCGATAAGCTCGCCATGGCCTAACTCTTCAAATTTACGGCGTAATTTTGCGATATGCACATCGATGACGTTCGTGCGCGGGTCGAAGTGATAATCCCACACTGCTTCGAACAATAAGGTGCGGCTAATAACTTGATTAGCATGTTCCATCAGATACTTAAGTAACTGGAACTCTTTTGGCTGTAGCATCAACTCCTGCCCGTCTAAAGTGACATTACGGGTCAGTAACTCCATCTTCAAACCACCAACAACGAGATCAGTTGTCACAGGCACAGATTGCCCACGGTGCATCAGTTTTTCAGCGCGGACTAATAACTCGGAGAAAGCAAACGGCTTAGTCATATAGTCGTCGCCACCTGCCCGCAAGCCTTTTACTCGCTCATCAACGTGCGCTAAAGCGGATAAAATCAGCACTGGTGTTTGATTACCCGTTGCCCTTAAGGCGGCCAGCAATTTTAAGCCATCGAGCTGAGGTAACATGCGGTCGAGGATCACGAGATCGTACTGACTACTCGTCGCGAGTGACAGACCTTGATGGCCATCGCTCGCCGTTTCGATATTGTGGCCCTGCTCAAGAAATCCTTTGACGATGTAATCAATCGTCGTCGCATCATCTTCAACTAAAAGTATTTTCATCTGTATGTTGCGCTCCTCAATCTTAAGCACTCGTGTGAGCACTCGATTGACTTAGATATTTCAATCCCACTTGAGTAAAGGTAACGGTCGTAAACTTTCGACATCAAAGGCCAACTTAAACTTACCCGTATCGTCTAGCAGCTTAAGTTCTAAGTAACTGATACCTAAGTCGTGGTCTAACTTTGCTTCGGTTAAGAAGGCTTTATGATCTTTAGTGGCCTTAACGATTAGGCCTGAAAAGGTTTGATCTTTTGCCGCGATCATACGCGTTGCCTCAACCTCACCCAGATCATCGGCGCTTACTTTACTCGCCTTTTGTTTCAGTAACTTACCATCACGGGCACGATATTCAAACCGCGTAATAGAGTTTGCTAAAGGATTAATCAACTCAAATTGATAGACTAATTCACCCTCTTGCTCTTCCATATGAAATTCGGCAATCACACCGGAGAACCCTTTTTCAATCTGCTGCATAACGCTCAACGGCGGTACATAGTCTCCACCCGCAAACATCGAATACATGCTCTGAGCCGCCGTTGCGACACCAGATACCAACATGAATCCTAGCAACCATAGTCTCATGGCCCCTCCATTTAAATCAGCTAAGTTTGTATCTTATGAGACAATCAGTTAGAAGTCGATGGACCTATTGCGCCTGTATGCAATTCCAAGCTAATCCCTCACAATTTACCACTGGATATAGCATCACACTGTGTCAGCGTTAACTCAGGTTCGGCCATCAATTGATCTGAAATCCAACGTCAACAGAACCTAAATCGCTGATAAGCCAAACACTAAATCATTTTGTGGCTAATGTGTTAAGTCTACCTAATACCAGCTTAAACACCGATGGAAACAAGATTAAGCTTTGATCATCTGGGGATTTTTAAACATGACATTTTCAGTGATAACCCTCAATTTCGCCATTTAGAATCAAGAGGATTGAATTTTAGCGGGTATTTTAGTCTATCTGTGTCATTAAAAAGTGGGATTGGCAAATAAATCGCCCTCGACTAAAGTCAGATAACTTAGCATCAGGTAACGGTATTTTTAAATCGGAGCGAAAATGAAACCTGTCATACGATGGATAAGCTTAAGCTTGTTATTAATAGCAGCATTAAGCACTTATGCCTATGGCAGCGCCACCAGTGCATTGGTGTTCATCATCTTAGGCATGCTATTGGAAGGGACATTTTGGATTGGATTACTCGGTATAAAACGTTATTAAATTACGATATCACGCTATTCCAAAATATGAATTTGTTCGGATTTGAGTGCCACCGTAGTTTGCATCCCCTTAGTAAGAGCAAGCTTTTGGGCAAAATGCAGCGAGACTTCAGTGTTAAGTTGTAACGGAGTGCCAGTGACGTAGCAGATAAGCCGAACAGATTCGCCCATCACCAGCATAGCGTCGATCGTGACATCTAATTTATTAAAACTGCGGCATAAACGCCCTTTGGATATCGAATTAAAACGAATACCTTGATTGGGGATAACCCAACGGACTCGACTTCCCACAGGGCGATCTTTGCCATAGTCGCAGGCAATTAGCTGCTCACCAAATTTAAGCCAAGTGAGATTTTTAGTGCTGTCTTGAAATACCACTTCACCATCAAAAATATTTCTTAGCCCCATCTGCCTAGCCACAGCTTCATTTCGTGGCCGCGATAATACCTCGAAAGGTGCACCTTGCTGTAGCATCTTGCCTTGGCTGATCAAAATCATCGAATCAGCCAGCAGCAAGGCTTCATTTAAGTCATGGGTGACCATAATAACTGGGCAAAGTAACTGCTCTTTGAGGCGCGCAAGTTCAAGGTATAAACGCTCGCGAGTTTCCCTGTCCACCGCAGAAAAAGGCTCATCCAGCAACAAAACCGACGGTTCACGGGCAAGCGCTCTGGCAAGCGCAACGCGCTGGCGCTGGCCGCCCGATAAATGCGCCGGTAATCTATCGGGTAATCCCTGTAGATTGACCCGTTCGAGCCAATCTTTCGCGCGTACAATGCGCTCAGATTTAGGGATATGGTCAAGTCCAGCGACTACGTTTTCCAAGGCAGTGAGATTCGGAAATAAGCCAAAATGCTGCGGCATATAACCGATATGGCGTTGCTGCGGGCTTAAGGCGATGCGCGCTTTATCATCAAACCAAGGCCGTTCGCCAAAATGGATTTGGCCCGTATCGGGATGATTTAATCCAGCGATCATCCGTAGCAAGGTCGTTTTGCCACCGCCAGACGGCCCCACCACAGCGAGCACTTCGCCAGCTTTACAACGAAAATCAGCGTTGAGTTTAATGTGTTTATGGTTTTGGATCTGACACTGCAGATCAGCGATGATTTGCGCCACGCTGACCTCCTAAACGCCGTGATAAACTGGTAGTCAGCGCCAAAGCCGTTACCGCAAACAGTAATAACACTAATGACATAGTGCCTGCGGCATTAAAATCGAAGGCTTGCACACTGTCGTAGATAGAAATAGAAATTGTCTTAGTCTCGCCAGCGATATTGCCGCCCATCATCAACACAACGCCAAACTCGCCGAGCACATGGGAGAAACACAACACCAGCGCGGTTAGCACACCCGGCCACACCATAGGCAATTCAATCTTAAGCAATATTTTAAGTCGGCTCATGCCACAACAAGCTGCGGCATCGCGGACATCATTCGGCACAGCTTCAAAGGCCCGCTGGATCGGCTGCACCGCGAAGGGGATATTGACGAACACGGAAGCGATAACCAGACCAGAAAAATGAAACACGAGCTGCTGGCCAGTCAGTTGCTCTATCCATTGTCCGAGCCAACTCTGACTACCGAGCCCCACCAGCAAGTAATAGCCAATCACAGTCGGCGGTAACACTAAGGGCACCATGATCAGCGCTTCGACCCAAGATTTACCGACAAATTGGCGGTAGGCCAAAGCTCGCCCCGCGAGTATCGCAAGGGGGATCAGCACCAATACTGTGATGCTGCTGAGTTTGACCGATAACCACAGCGCCTGCCAATCCATTGGAATCCTTAACTTACTGGCAAACCAAAACCGTATTGAGTGAATACGGCGCGGGCGGCGTCTGACTGTAGATATTGGTAGAAACGCTCGGCGGTTGAGCTAGCCTTAGGCATTAACGCCATACGTTGATTCAGCGGACCATGGAGATCTGAGGGCAGAGCTAAATAATGACCGAGGGCCTGAAACTGCGGCGCAATTGCCAGTGATAAAGGAATAATTCCGCCTTGAGTAGAGCCGCTGATCGCAAACTGCGCCGCTTGGGAGGCGTTTTCGCCTAAGATCAACTTAGTTTGTAGCTCATCCCATAAACCGAGTTTTTTCAATAACTCTCGGGCGCGTTCACCGTAGGGTGCATGGTCAGGATTGGCAATCGCAAAACGCTCTAGCTGACCCGCGGCCATTAATGCTTTTAGGCCATTGAGTTCGATATCTAGTGCGAGCGGTGAATTTTTAGGGGCGACTAAGGCTAAACGGCCAACGGCATACTGCACGCCCTCGCCTTGGGTAAAACCGACTTTGTTCAGCTCGGCAATATAACGCTCATCGGCGCTCAGCAGCATTTCAAACGGCGCACCGTGTTGAATTTGCGCGACAAAATTTCCCGATGAACCATAAGAGACCCGTACTTTGAGACCCGTTTCTGCGGTGAAGTTTTTAACAATGTCATCCAAGGCAAACTTGATATTAGCCGCCGCGGCGATGGCAGGAATCGGCGCATTATCCACTGCGCGACTGGTCGATGGTACAACTGCTAAGCAAAACAGTAATACAAAACCAAGGGAGTGGAAGAAACGGGTCAAACTCTGCATTGGGTCACCTCAGTGCCGTGTTCGCGTTCATGTAGAGCTAGCAAGCTGCCTTGCCACTGCGCGTATTTTTGCTGTAACTAATCTTTGTGTTGCCACAGTTTGGCAGCTTGTTCATCGGCATCTTTCGCCTCAACCCAACTTTTACCTTGCTCGCCCGCTTCTAATTTCCAGAATGGCGCCTTGGTTTTTAGGAAGTCGATTAAGAATTCACAGGCCGCGAAGGCGGCTTTGCGATGGGCGCTGGTTACGCCGATAAATACAATTTGCTCACCTAAGGCCATAGTGCCCACGCGGTGAATCACAGTGACTTTGTTCAGTGGCCAGCGACTGCGCGCCTCGACAACGATTTGTTCTAGCACGGCTTCTGTCATGCCAGGATAGTGCTCTAAGGTTAGGTCTGTCACCGCGGCGCCATCATTAAAATCACGCACTTTACCGACGAAAGTGACTACGGCACCATCGCTATCATCTTGAGCCAACTGCCGATATTCGTCGGTCACACTAAAATCGACTTCTTGCACTCGAACTGCGGGTAATAAGCGCATATTAACCTCCGGTAACGGGTGGGAAAAAGGCGACTTCATCACCATCGTTTACAGGCGTATCCCATTGACTGATGGTCTGATTTACCGCTACCAGCAATTTGTCTGAGGTTAATACTTTAGCCCATTTATCGTCGGTGGCGGCCAGCGTCGCACGTAACGCTTCAGCGGTTTGTGTCTGCTCGCTCGCCTCTAGGCTTAATTTAGCTGTGCCCAATAATTCTCGAACTTGAGCAAAAAACAACACGTTAATCATAATCTTCTCTCGTTTTTGATCCGCTTAACTGACTCACCAATAGCGCGTCAGACTTAAGCTTGGACAGCTTCGCTCACTTGGTAATCTGCCGAGTGGCTAAAGCCTATTCTGTCAGGCTAAACCTTAAAATGTCCCGATTTGCCGCCACGTTTTTCTAGCAAACGGACTTGGGAGATCACCATATCTTTTTGCACGGCTTTGCACATATCGTAGATAGTTAATGCCGCCACTGAGGCCGCAGTTAAGGCTTCCATCTCTACGCCTGTTTTGCCGGATAATTTACACAGACTGGTGATACGCACGCGGTTATGTTCAGGCTGCGCTTCTAAATCGACTTCAACTTTAGTCAGCATTAGTGGATGACATAAAGGGATAAGATCTGAGGTTTTTTTCGCGGCTTGAATACCCGCAATACGAGCAGTGGCAAACACATCACCCTTGTGGTGGCTGCCACTCATGATCATCTCGAGTGTCGTGCTCGCCATCTCGATAAACGCTTCGGCACGGGCTTCACGCTCGGTGACGGCTTTTTCGGTGACATCGACCATATGGGCGTTGCCATCGGCATTAATATGGGTAAATACATTGCTCATTGGAGCGATCCTTTAATTGAGGTCAAAACAGGGTACAAGGGAAATTGAGCTTTTACTCGCGCTAAATTGGCTATAGCCACAGACCTAAAATCAGGTCTAGCCGCCAATAGAGGCAAGATGCTGAGTGACACCGGTGATGCCTTGATGCAAGTAATGGGTGGCTTTCTTCTGGGCTAATTGACCGTGCAAACGCTCAATTAATTCCGCTTGTTGGCTAGAATGCTGCAGCAGATCACGTAAATCGACACCGGATTCGGTGAAGAGGCACAAGTGCAACTTGCCCTTCGCCGATACGCGCAGGCGATTACAGCTGGCACAGAAGTTAGTCGCATAGGGCATGATCAAGCCGATACGGCCCTGATAATCGCTGCGGCTGAAATTTTGGGCTGGACCATCGGAGGCACTTGGCGTATCTAATTGCCAGCCATCTGCCAGTAACTGTGCTTTGATGTCGGCGCCCGCTAGGTGATGGGCTTCAAAATACTCACGACCAAGACCCGTTTCCATCAGCTCGATAAAACGCAGGTCGATTGGCGTGTGTTTAATCCAGTGTAAAAAACGTGGCAAATCTTTATCGTTTAAACCTTTAAGCAGTACGGCGTTGATTTTTACTCGCTCGAAACCTGCTGACAAGGCGGCATCAATCCCCCGCATCACTTCGTCAAACTTATTTTCGCCGGTGATCTGGTAAAACATTTTGGGATCTAAACTATCCACGGACACATTGATACGACGCAAGCCAGCATCGAACCATTCTTTGGCATGCTTTTCGAGTCGATATCCATTAGTGGTCGTCGCAATAGTATGAATGCGCGGGTTATCAGCGACGACACGAATGATGTCGGTAAAGTCTTTACGCAGGGTAGGTTCACCGCCTGTAATGCGGATTTTTTGGGTGCCGACTTGGCTAAATGCGGAGACTAAGTTTTCTATCTCATTGAGAGATAAGAATTTTGGTTTACCTTCAGGATGATAACCATCAGGGAGGCAGTAACTGCATTTGAAGTTACAAACGTCAGTGACTGACATCCGTAAATAGTGAAATTTTCGACCAAAGCTGTCTTGTAATTGAGACATGATCACCTTTCCAAGTGTGGGAGGTGAGAGCATTTCTTATCCCACCCCGGTGGCATTATTACCACGGCTACACCTCCATATCTTTCGACTTAGGCAGGCAAGCTCGGAGAACCGTCGTCGGTGATTATAGGCCGAAAGTACTCACTAGCTATACCCCTAAACAGGTATTTATTAACCTAGATCACGCTAGCGTGAATAATCTGTGACAGTCCTCACCTAAAGATTTGTATTGAATTAGACTAAACAGCAGCTTAATCCACTGTGACCTTATCTTATTTTCAGGTAAGGTGGTGCAAGCAATAAAACGCCCGTTTACAAACTACAACACTCGATAAAAATCGGGGAAACGTGAAGGAAGAGGTGAACTGATGGAACGCGAATCAATGGAATTCGATGTTGTTATCGTCGGTGCTGGTCCAGCTGGCTTGGCCACGGCATGTCGATTAATGCAAATATCACAGGATTCAGGTAAAGAAATTACCGTCTGTGTGGTAGAAAAAGGCTCAGAAGTGGGCGCGCATATTCTGTCAGGCGCAGTGTTCGAGACAAAAGTGCTAGACGAGCTATTCAGCGACTGGCGCGAAAAAGATGCTCCAATAAAAACCGCTGTCACCCACGACGAAATCTACCTACTCAGCTCCGCCACCGACGGCCGAGTGATGCCCAATGCCTTTGTGCCAAAAACCATGCACAACGACGGCAATTTTATTATCAGCGTCGGTAATCTGTCCCGCTGGCTTGCCAATCGCGCAGAAGAACTCGGTGTCGAAATATTCCCCGGCTTTGCCGCCAGTGAACTGCTATTTAACGCCGATAACAGCGTTAAAGGTATTTTGATTGGCGATATGGGAGTGGGTGCCGATGGCGAACCCAAAGACAGCTTTATGCCAGGCATGGAGTTGCATGCTAAATATACCGTTTTCTCCGAGGGTTGCCGCGGCCACTTAGGCAAGCAACTTATCGAAAAATACCATTTAGATAATGGTAAAACACCACAGCATTACGGTTTAGGCTTCAAAGAAATTTGGAAAGTCCCCGCCGAGCAACACGAACAAGGCAAAGTCGTTCACACAGGTGGCTGGCCATTAACCGAGGGCGCATCGGGTGGCGGCTTCCTTTATCACATGGAAGATAACCAGATTGCGGTCGGCCTTATTATTGATTTGAACTACAAAAATCCGCATCTGAGCCCATTTGACGAATTCCAGCGCTATAAAACCCACCCTGTGATTGCTAAGTATTTAACCGGCGGCGAACGCCTTAGTTATGGCGCCCGCGCGATTACTAAAGGCGGCTTAAACTCGCTACCTAAGATGAGTTTTCCTGGCGGTCTTATCATAGGCTGCAACGCGGGTACGTTGAACTTTGCTAAAATCAAAGGCACTCACACTGCGATGAAGAGCGGGATTGTTGCAGCAGAAACCTTAGGTAAAGCCATGATGGCAGGGGTTGAAGGCGGTAAAGATCTCGACTGTTACCAAACCCACCTTGAAGAAAGCTGGCTATACGAAGAATTGCATAAATCCCGCAACTTTGGTCCAGCGATGCACAAATTTGGTACCTATTTAGGCGGCGCATTCAACTATATAGATCAAAACTGGTTTGGCGGAAAGTTCCCTATCACACTGCGTGATGAGCACCCAGACTATGCGCAAATGGCACCTGTGAGCGCTTACAGCAAGATTGATTATCCAAAACCCGATGGCAAGCTTAGCTTCGATAAACTGTCCTCAGTGTATCTATCGAGCACTTATCATGAGGAAGATCAGCCCTGCCATTTACGTCTCAAGGACAGCAGCATTCCACTGGGCATTAACTTGACTCAGTTTAATGAGCCAGCACAGCGTTACTGCCCAGCCGGCGTGTATGAAATCGTCGAAGAGGCGGGTCAACCCAAGTTTGTCATCAATGCGCAAAACTGCATTCATTGCAAAACCTGCGACATTAAAGATCCGAGCCAAAACATCACTTGGGTTACACCGGAAGGTGGTGGTGGTCCAAACTACCCCAACATGTAACATTTGGATGATAAATGTAAATAATGGCGCTCAGTGGAGCGCCTTTTTTTCACCTTTTACACGAATAGTTCACTTTTTTTGCTTGCCCTTACTCGCGACATTGGCCACAATTGCCACACAAAAAAGAGTTCGTTTTCAATCACCATCTCATTTCCATCTATACTCTACATAATTAGATCTACAGCAAGACCAACAGGTTAGGCCAAATAAGTGTTCTATACGCTGTTTTATTCGGCAACCGGCCTAGACTAAGGTTAACTTTTAACATTTCTGTCCGATAATCTTTTACCGTACAAGAGTGCGTTGACCGATAACTCAAAATAGTCCAACACAGGCATATTGATATTTATGATATTTAATAACCTCACCATTAAGCAGAAAATTCTGTTAACAGTGACATTTGCAGTACTGTTGTCGACCATACTCGTCGGCGTATTAAGCCAACGTAGCGCTAAAAATGTCGTACAACAAAGGATGTTAGGCTCGGAATTACCGAGCTTAATGATGCAAATTCGCAATAAGATCGATCTCGACATTTCCACTTTGATGAATGCTGCAGAGCAATTGGCCAGTAGCCGCATGTTACTGCAATGGCTCGAAGACGGTAGACCGCAGGCCCAAGAAACCCAAGTCGTAGCCCAACTCAAAGACATCACTCGTCAATATAAGCTAGCGCAAGCTTCCTACGCAGATAGACAAACTGCCGCCTACTACACTCAGGATGGTTTTTTGCGAGTGCTCACTCCTGCGCAGGATGGCTGGTTTTTTGGTTACCGAGACAGTGGCCAAGAACGTATGTTGAACGTATTTACTGAGGCCAACGGCGAAGTCAAACTCTTCATCAACTACCAACAACCCAATGGTCGCGGCTTAGTCGGGCTCGCTAAATCACTCGATGACATGGTGCGTTTGCTGAGCTCGTTTAAGATTGAAGAAACTGGTTTAGTCTACTTAGTGGATGCTAAAGGTGAGGTAAAACTCCACCCAGATACGAGCCAAATTGGTAAGAGCAGCCTAAGCAACTTATACAAGGATGCGAGTTCAAGCTCATTATTAAACCGCAGTGATTTCAATCTGATCAATACCAAAATCAATGGCGAAAACATGCTGGTTGCCAGTAGTTATATCGCATCTATGGATTGGTACTTGGTCGCACAGGTGCCAGAGGCCGAAGTATTCGCACTATTAACCGAAGCGGCTTATCAGATCTTAATCTGGACGCTAATAATTGCAGCGGGCTTTATTGTACTAGCCATCGTGGTGGCAGGTTCTGTGAGTCGTCCTATTGCCCAAGTTGCCGCCATGTTCCACGACATAGGCGAAGGTGAAGGTGACTTACGCCAACGTCTACCTGTCAATGGTGAAGATGAAATTGCGCAACTCGCCAAGGGATTTAACAGCTTTATCAGCAAGATACAGGATTCGGTCATCGAAGTGGCACAAACCAGCGAACAGCTCGGTTTCTCGGCTAAGGATGTGTCGAATCAGGCACAACAAACCTTAGAAGACAGCCACGAGCAGAAAGATCGCACTATGATGGTGGTAACGGCCATTAATGAAATGGGCGCAACGGTTAACGAAATTGCCAGTAATGCCGCCCAAGCTGCGGTTGCCGCCAGAGATGCAGATACTGAAGCCAGCAGCGGGCAAGTTGTGGTAACCCGTGCCCGCGATACCATTAACCAATTGTCGAAGGACGTTGGCCAAGTGGGTGAAGTGATTGAGTCCCTCGCGACCCACACTAAATCCATCGGTGGTATTTTAGATGTGATCCGCGCTATCTCTGAGCAGACTAACTTGTTAGCACTTAACGCGGCCATTGAAGCAGCACGTGCCGGCGAAGCTGGACGCGGATTTGCTGTCGTGGCCGATGAAGTACGTAACTTAGCCTCACGCACAGCAGCATCGACCAATGAAGTGCAAGGCATGATCGACAAGCTGCAATCGGAAGCCAGCCGCGCGGTTAATGCGATGGCCCAGAGTCGTACCCGCTCCCACGAAGGCGTTGTGGCCGTCGATGAAGCCAGCAAATCGTTAATTGGCATTAGCGATCGCATTGGTCTTATCAGCGACATGAACATTCAAGTTGCTGCGGCAACGGAAGAACAATCCACGGTGGTGGAGGACATAAACCGTAACGTCACTGAAATCAATGACATTACTCAACGTACTGCCAATACTGCACAAGCGGCGGCACAGGCGAGTTTAGCCTTGAATCAACTGTCACACCGCTTAGATACCTTAGTGGCCAAGTTTAAGGTGTAAAATCTTAAAACTTACGCCATAAAAAACGCCTTAGATGTTTCCATCTAAGGCGTTTTTCTTTAACTCGCAGAGGTAATTAATCCATAGCAATAAATTTAATCGTTAATGGATAGCGATACACTTTACCTTCGCTGGCCTTAATAATCGCCAGCACAGTGCACACCAAATCGAATATGCCGAGTATGGCTAAAAAGATGAAACCAATGCCGACCAAAGCTAATACGCCACTGATGATCACATAAATCAACAGGCTCAATTTAAAGTTCAAGCAACTACGGCCACATTGATCAACAAATGCGGACTCTTCACGCTTCATCAGCCAAATGATCAAAGGACCAAGAATAGAGCCCAACGGCACTAAGTATCCAATAAAACTTGAGGCGTATACCAGTAAGCCAAAATCTTTATCACTTTTTGTAACGGGTTCAATCATAGGTCATCCCTGTTTTATCATTTTGAATATAAAGCCTTATTTTCCACTCGGCCCATATAAACGCATTTGCCAATCTTCTACTGTCTGTAATGCTAAGCGGCGTTGTAGGCTATTAACCCAACTCAGCGCTAATCCCTCGCAGGAAGCTAAACGATCATAGGCACTGGCATTAAACGTTGGCGAGAAATAGAGTGACATGGCCTCGGCAACACTGATATCAGTACGACGCTCAACTAATTCAATCCTATCGTTTAACTGAATAATCCCTGGGGTTAAGATTCTATAAAACCAACCACATAATTGGCTTTGCTGCATGGCGAGTGCGAATTCTCTGTGACCAAATTGCAGATTCAATTTAAAACAAGGTGAACGCGGCTGAGTCACTTGCACTTTTACTGCGCCAATTTGCAAGATATCGCCAATATTGACTTGAGTTTCGTTCAGTCCAACTGTGCTAATGTTCTCTCCCATGCTGGGCGCATCTTCGAGCTGGGTGATTAAGTCCCAACGACGATATTGGCCGTAGTGCTCGCGGGGGAAATGATGTAGCACGCGATCAAGGCCGCCATGGTGTTTTGGATCGGCCTGCGCGTCCCCTTCAACATGGTCGATATGCACTAACAGTTGTTGAGCCGCTTGCTTACCATCAATCCCCGTAGCAACACCGGACATTTCTTGAAGATGAGTTCCTAAGTACAATCCAGACAACTTATTAATCAACAACTTTGACATCTGCAACTCCAAATCAATGACCTATCGCGCATTACTGTCAGAGTGTAAACCGCGATACGCCAATAACACAATTAACCCGCGCCATAACCCACAAAGGTAGGCTAAACATTACTGCCAAGAAGAACCGAGTAGAGTCTATGAATGATTTAACACCACTTGATTTCGGCCCGCTTCTTTTGCCTGATACAAGGCCAGGTCGGCACGTTTGATAAGGTCCTCTGCGGGCTCTTGCACTTGATGCTCAGCAACACCAATACTGGCAGTAATAGAAATGTGTAATCCATTCACTTTAATTTCCCGCTGGGAAATGAGGTCACGGATCTGTTCTGCCAGTTCTGCCGCTCGGGATAAATCCATCTCAGGGAGTAAAATTAAAAACTCCTCACCGCCCCAGCGACATAAAATATCCTGTTGTTGTAGTAAACCACGCAGCATATTAGTCATGGTTTTTAATACTAAGTCACCAATCCCATGCCCATAACTGTCGTTCACTTTTTTAAAGTGGTCGATATCCAGCAAGAGTATTGAAATCGGCGATTGTGTCAACTTGGCTTTATCTAACGCCTGCCTAAAGTACTCATCAAACACCTGACGGTTAGCGGCGCCAGTGAGCTTATCGGTAGACGCCATAATTTCTAGTTTGCGCTGATAACGACCTAAGGTCATGTTGGAGATGAATAAAATACCTAGGGTCACCATTAGGCTTAACGCCAAATTACCCCAAAACGTATTTAACAGTTCCCGCTCTTGTGGCGCATCCTCCTGCTCAACAATTAAATACCACTTAAACTCAGGAACTAAGCGACTATTGAGATAAACCGTTTTACCATTTTTCTGATAGCTGAAGGCGGCACTTGGGCTGGTTAAAATACGCGTAGCCAAATTATCAAGCCCTACGTTCGTTTGCAGCGAATCCGTACCGTCATATTGATCGCCATGCAAAGTGACATTACCTTGCCGGTCGGTAAAGAACACTCGGCGGTTATAACGCTTTTGATATAACTCAATTAAGGCTTTAACCTTTTCAACCGCCAACCCCACACCGGTAACACCAATGAATTTTCCTTCAAAATCAAAAACTTTATAGTTAACAAATACGGTTGTCTTACTGCGGTCTGCCGTATCGGCATCAATATTGACCTCATAATGTTCAGATTCAGGTAAAGAACGCACTCGAAAATACCAAGCATCGTCAGGCTCTACATCTTGGATTTTTTTTAAAATGCCCGTGGAATGGTAATAATTTCGACTTTTCTCAGACACAAAAAAGCTAGTGACAGTACCGTATTTTTCTTGGATTTCCTTAAGGTAACGAATGAGTTTTTCGGGCTCTTGCTCATGACTTAAGGTCCAATCCCGAACAAAGGTATCCTGCGCCATCAAGGATGAAATAAAGATGGGTCGTAACAAATCCTGTTGAATTTCTGAATAAATATTGTCACTTGTGAGCGGTAAGGTATTGCTCTCTATTTGTTGGCTCAGTGAATCATGGGCTACTTTGTAACTGATACCGCTAGTCACTAAAAAGGCGACCAAAAGCAAAACAGACAGAAGCCAAATAAATTTATTTTTATCATTCCAAGCGTTATTGCCCATTCTCAACTCCAAAGACTACAGAACACCTTGAGTGGCTTATTATTTTAATTTAACGATAACTATTTTAGTTGAATAAATGTTAACGCAATTGCGCCATGGCCGCACAAGATTTCTGTCGTATTGGCGTTCTACAATGGAATAACTTTATTTTGAGCAAAAAAATGCCTCGTTGGGGAAACGAGGCAAAAACATACTAACCAATAAATGGGAGAAAAGTACAAGAAAACGTTAAGGGACAAGCTATGCGCCACAAGACATACTCTAGCAAGGACGTATGACAAAAAGATGACTCAAACTGCTCGCCCGCAGATTTTCATGCGATTTGCTTCGCCTCTAAATACTGTTTTAGTGCCTCACCCGGAATAGAACTATCAGTTGCCACCGCAAATGCCGCCCAAATCGCCCCTTCTGCCATGGCCTCAGTAATCGACTGGCCGATGCAGAGACTGTGGATCAACCCTGACGCATAGGCATCACCTGCGCCAGTGGTATCAACAACTGTGGCAGGGATAGCGGCAACATGCTGCACTTGATCGTGCGTGTAAACCTTAGCCCCATTGATACCATCGGTGACAATAAAGTAACGCAGACAATCGCCGCCAATGCTTTTGCCATATTCCCAAGATGCGCCATCACAACGCCCCTGAATATCACTCATGGAGGCCAATAAAATATGACAAGGTCTCTGTCTGTCGTCCTTGGCTAATTGCGCGACCACAAGACAATGTTCTAAAGCTGTTTTTGCCCAGCTAACAGAGCCTTCAGCGGAAGTATTAAAATACAGCGCGTCCCATGGCTGCCATTTCGGCGGTACAGATAATTCAAATATGGGTCTTTGTGGCCGAATAATGGTGCGCTCGCCATCTGGCGTCATTACAAGCAGCATTTCGCATGTATTGCCGGCACGGCGCTGCACTAAACGACAATCGAGCCCTTGCGTACTGGCTTCTGCAATGAGCCAATCCCCCATGTCATCACGGCCCACTTGACTCACCAGCGCGACGCTATGCCCTGCCCAGACTAAACCTAATCCGGTATTTGCCCCACCGCCGCCGAGCCTTTGGCCGCCATCTTGATAATGGAAACGTCCACCTGTTTTTAAAGGTTTATCAAGCAGTAAGATCCGATCACAGTTGAGATTGGCAACTAACAGAATATTAGCCATTACAAGGCTCCAAAGGGCAAAAAAGCATCAAGGCCAGAAGATAAAAACAAAGAAATATCAATCTAGAGCAAAATGCTCACAGGCACAATCCAATCATCGAGATAGAAACACTATAAGGATATGGCAGCGCCTTGATGTAAGCATTTGTCCCGAAGAAGACGAGGAAAACAGTTATACATCCATACGGTATAACATAGCTGTTAACTCTAACACTTTGTTTAAAATCGATTTATAGAAAAGATAACGTCTTAGGACAAAATGAAGCGTAACCATTTTGAAGCCGACTCGATTAATTATCAGTAGACATAGTTAAAATGCATGCTGGATACATATATTAAATTTATGAATGGAATCAAACGCTATGCTAATGGAAATATGGGATACCGCCGAAGAAAAATCTGAGCAGCTACGCCGTTATCAGCTCTGTATAGAAGAATTTAATGAATTGAATTTTCACGATGTTTATATTGCAGAAATCAAACAAGAATACCAACAACTTGCTGAACAAGTAAAAGTGCAGTCAACCTCGGATCCCGAGCGCTAACTGCACTTTGCCATCTAGTTACTCACGATAAACCTTCAATTACTTTATTGGCGTCAATGGTGATAAAGACGCAAATTGTACTGCTAATGTCCAATCTGTAATGACCATATCTGAAGGCTGCCAACTGTCATCAACCCACTCATAAACCAAGCCAGGGTTTTCCTCTGCGTTGACTAACAAACGCCGTCCATCTTGCAACACAAGCGTATAATCGAGCCCCTGCGCATCGACACTTTCAATGTCCCCCAAGACATTGTGCTTAATGGCCGAAATAGTTCCGGTTGCCTTAACGGCATCGTTTTCCTTTGCACCGCTGTAAAACTTTAACGCCTCGTTTGCGGCAGTCTTGTGAAAAACAAACTCCTCAGTCACACCCACTACGATCGACGGATCAAGCTCATACCAGGCGGGTATCCATAATGCGTTAATTGTCATCCCGTTATATCCTGCATAATAATTTTACGGACGGGATCATTCTGCCTTAACCCCGACAGAGAAAATACTCTTCAGGGATAAAATAATTTTAATCCCTGTAAGGAGTAGCATCACTAAATTAAGCGCATCACTTTCTTTGTAAGATAATCCCAAACCAGAGGGTCATACCTGAGATGCTTTAAGCTCCAGCACTGATGTTGGACTCAATTGGGCTTTCTGTTAGTTTGTAAAACACTTTGCCTCAAACCGACACATTAAGCTGACAAAGTGATCCTGAGCTCAGTAATCGCGTATAGAGTCACACACGATAGATTAATCTTCCCATGCTTGCACCGCAGGCCGATAAATACGGAGTTTACTTGTCTATGGATAAGCCCATAACGCAACCCCCTCAAACCCTTAAGCTCATTGGTGAAACTGAGGCCGGAAAGCGTCAAGAGCTTAAGCAATACTTTAATCAGACATGGGCTTTATACGAGTCACTGTATGATTTGATCCAAGAAGATAGCGCCTATTACCTCAAAGCCGAGCCGCTGCGCCATCCGTTAATCTTTTACTTTGGCCATACGGCCACTTTCTATATCAACAAACTCAAACTCGGTAAATTTCTCGATGAACGAGTAAACGACAACTTCGAATCCATGTTCGCCATTGGTGTCGATGAGATGTCTTGGGATGATTTGAACGAACAACATTATCCGTGGCCGGATGTGGCAGAGGTGCGCAGCTATCGCCAACAAGTTAATGCTGTCGTCAATCGTGTTATCGATGAAATGCCTCTAGCGTTACCTATCACTCAAAATAGCCCAGCTTGGATCATTTTGATGGGCATTGAACATGAGCGTATTCATTTAGAAACCTCATCGGTGATCATCCGCCAACTGCCGCTGGAATATGTCGCGCCCAACCACCTCTGGCCTGCGTGCCAAGACACCGCCCCTGCCGAGACCAACAGTTTATTGGCTGTAAAAGGGCAAAAAGTGACCTTAGGCAAAACTGAACAAGACCAAACCTACGGCTGGGACAATGAATACGGCCATAAAATATTTAACGTTAACGACTTTAAGGCTGCTAAATTCTTAGTCTCGAATCAAGAGTATCTCGCATTCGTCGAAGCTGGCGGCTATCGCTCACCCCAATTTTGGAATGAAGAAGGCCAAGCTTGGCTTGCCTATACCCAAGCACAAATGCCGCGTTTTTGGCGCTTAAGACAAGATAAATGGTGGCAACGTAACTTAGTGGAAGAAATTCCGCTGCCATTAAACTGGCCTGTTGAAGTGAATCAGCTCGAAGCTAAGGCCTTCTGTAATTGGAAAGCCGAACAAAAGCAAAGCAATATACGTCTATTAACTGAAGCTGAGTGGTACATCTTACGCGAGAATGTGCCCGCCGATGCGCCCGATTGGCATGAAGTGCCGGGCAATATTGCTTTGGCTTATTACGCCTCTTCTTGCCCAGTGAATCGCTTCGAACATAATGGCTTTTTCGATATTGTCGGTAATGTTTGGCAATGGACAGAAACCGCAATCGACGGTTTTGACGGCTTCGCCGTACACCCACTTTACGATGATTTCTCCACCCCAACCTTCGATGGCAAACATAATCTCATCAAAGGCGGCTCGTGGATCTCTACGGGTAATGAGGCAATAGCTTCATCACGCTATGCGTTTCGTCGACATTTTTATCAACACGCGGGCTTTCGCTATGTGGAATCCAGCCAAAATCCAGCTCAAATGGCCGAGGTCAATGTGTACGAAACGGATGAACTGATTTCCCAATACCTTGAATTCCACTATGGCGCCGAATATTTCGGGGTTGCTAACTTCTGCGTCAATGGTGTGCAGCAAGCGCTGAGTGAAATTCAATTGACTCATACAGCTAAAGCCCTCGATATCGGCTGCTCCGTTGGTCGCGCGAGTTTCGAACTGGCAAAAGTATTTGATCATGTTGATGGTATCGACTTCTCGGCGCGCTTTATTCAACAGGCCTATGCGCTGACAGAACAAGGTGAAAAACGTTACACCATACGTACCGAAGGCGACTTACAGGAATTTAAGAGTGCGAGTCTCGCGAAACTGGGATATGAGCTTGAGGCGAAAAAGGTCAACTTTATGCAAGGTGATGCCTGTAATTTAAAGCCCATCTACACAGGTTATGATTTGGTTTATGCCTCAAATCTTATCGACAGGTTGAACGAGCCTAAACACTTTTTAACCAGTATTGCCCAGCGGATTAATCAAGGTGGATACCTTGTGATTGCCTCGCCATACACTTGGCTTGAAGATTATACGCCCAAGGATAAATGGTTAGGTGGCGTTAAAGTCAAAGGAGAGAACTTCACCACCTTAGATGGTTTGACCGAAACCTTGATCGGCCAATTTGAGCTGGTCGCAGTGAAGGAAATTCCCTTCGTGATCCGCGAGACTAAACGTAAATTCCAACATTCCATCTCAGAAATGACAATTTGGCGTAAACGTTAATGCTCACTCATGGGATAACCAACTGAAGTCCTGATAAAAATATCCGCCAGAAATCCATTTTTGGCGGATGTGTAACATCCAGCTCAGTCACATTTACAGCACCAACTAAGGTGAGAACACTGTAAATGCAGCGAAAAATATCTACACCTTAAACTGTGCCGTTGTTAAACCAAGCTGATTTGCTAACCCCAACAGACTCCGCGTACTCGCTGCCACTTGGCTGATAGCCGCACTATTTTCCTCCGCCGCCACGCTTAAGCCAGCAATCCCCTGCGCAATCGTCGCCGAAACTGTTGTTTGTTCTTCCGCAGCGGTTGCGGTTTGAATCATTAATGCCTTTAAGGTTTCTAAGCGCAAAGCAATATCATCCACCGCGGTCTGCATTCCATCGGCATCTTCTGCGGTTTTAGAGGCTTCAGTGGAACAAGTCACACTATGCAACGCCAGCACACCTGACTGTTGCTGAATACCTTTTAACACTTGCCCAATATCCTGAGTTGCTAATTGAACCTTCACCGCTAACTGACGCACCTCATCGGCAACCACAGCAAATCCACGACCATGCTCGCCAGCTCTCGCAGCTTCAATCGCCGCATTAAGAGACAAGAGATTAGTTTGTTCCGCAATCGCATTTATCACAGCCAATACTGAGCCGATTTTCTGACTATCCGCCTCAAGACTGCCCACCTGTTGATGAATAGTTGCAAAACTGCTCAAGGTCACTTTTAAGCTTTTACGAGTACTGGCCAAGTTTTGCGAAAGAATTTCACTCGAATGGGTACAGGCGGACACTTCATCGGAGGATCTCATCGTATTCGTGCTGATTTCAGCTGCGGCATAACTCATTTCTTCAACGGCAGTGGCCAACATATCAGTTTCTTTAGCCTGCATCTGAATACTGCAATCGGCTTGGGTCATGGCGGCAGAGTTTTGTTCGGCGGCTGATTCAAGTTCATGCCCAACGCCCACCAGCTGACTGATAATTTCTTTGAGCTTAGTTTGCATCCGCGCCAACCAACTCATTAGGTGATTATCCGTTTGAACATGCGGTAAATTATGAGTTAAATCGCCAGAGGCGATCATACTGGTCAAGTTACACATGTCCTCAGGCTCACCGCCAAGCGGCTTTAATACAAACCCTGTAACTAACTTAGCGGCAGCGAACGCCAACACTAAGGCTGCTGCACAAACAGATAAGCCGATAAACATCATACGGTAGGCGGGAGCTGCTATTTCACTCACATCAATTTCAGCCATCAAACCCCAACGTAAACCGAGCTCAACGACAGGAGAATAAGCGGATAAAACGGGATTATTGTTATAGTCATTCACTTGCATCACACCCGATTTACCAGCCAGCGCCTCCTTTACCGCCAGCGTATCAACACCATTCTGAGCTACCGTTCCCGCAAACGAAGCCGTAACAGTGCGATTAATGGGATCGAGAAAAGAATCGGAACGCATACGATTATTTGGGCCAATAAGATAAGTTTCACCACTTTGCCCCATACCCTCACGAATTTGCATAACTCTGTTGATGCGATCGATTGATACTTGAGCCACCACCACCAATCTTTGCTGATTGAACTGAATCGACTGGCCAATAAATGCCGCCGGTTGACCGTTTGAAGGCGCGTATGCGGAGAAATCTTGTAGTAATACTGTGCCCGCCGATCCCAATGCCTTATTGAATAACTGTGCTAATCCCGAATCATGGAAGGGTCCAGTACGCAAATTGGTGCCGAAATCAGACTCCTTCGCCACTGTATATAAAACGGTGCCATCGTCACTAATAATAAATAGGTCATAAAAACCGAGGGATTTATTTAATGACTGCAAGGTTTGATCTATGTCAGTAAGAGTATCGAGGCTTTTTTGGCTGGCAATTACGGCGCTGACGGCCTGCAGGTTATCGGAAAAGTCCTGAAACATGCCAACAATCTGCCGTTGCTTGATCTCACGCACAGCCACTAAACGAGACTGAGCCTCGGCAAACAATTCATCCCGAGCAATGTAAGTCACTATTGCGGTAGCAAATATGAGGGGTAATAGGACAATCAATAAACTGATAAGCTGAATTTTACGAGTAAAACCCATGGTGAGACTCCTTGTCGCGCATCGAATTCCATTCCTTCAATCTTTGCAGAATCAAACCTGCCTTAAAACTATAGGAGAAGAATCTCAGCTAAACAAAGCGGTGCCGACTATTTTCATCAAAAGTTCACTAAAATTCCGACAACTCATTATTTTTAAGTAGAAAAATGATTAATAACTTTAAATGACAGCCAAGCCATACCGACCATTTCAAACAAAATGATATAGTGGGAAATAAGCAATAAACCGAACGTTAGCATCAACTTATATTGAATGCGCACATCCATGCGACAAATAATGCATTGAAATTTATTAAATATGCATATAAATTCATCCCAAGCCAATTTATAGAGGATTAATAATGAGTTTACTCGAGCAAGTGTCAGTATCTAAAAAAGCCAACATCTACTTTGATGGCAAAGTGGCTAGCCGTAGCGTATTTTTTGCCGATGGCAGCAAGCAAACCTTAGGTGTTGTATTACCAGGGGAATATGAGTTCTCAACCTCCCAAGGCGAAATCATGGAAGTGACTAGCGGCCGTTTTGAGGTGTTACTTCCAGAAACAACGACTTGGCAAGAATTTAGCGAAGGAACTCAGTTTGAGCTGGCTGCAAATGTTAGCTTTAAAATTCGTAACACAGCCATTGCCGAATATTGCTGTAGCTATCTCTAGTCATCTCGATTAAGTGACAGTGCGATTAATATTTCATATCAATCGTTAATCGAACGCTCACAGTGACGGTTTATCTCAGCACTGTGAGTATGTTGTCCTACCGAACCATTTCACCATTTCACCATTTCACCATTTCACCATTTCACCATTTCACCATCAGAATGCTTTATCCGTCTGACATTTATCAATCTGGCAATTTTATCAACCTGGCTCAAGGCAGCGTAAAACTCACAAGGCAAAGTATACTAAATCGAATGCGTTGATATCGCCGACAAAAACAACACTAGACGACCGGTCTAATTTGACTTATCCTAAACCCCATGAAAATTGAAACTCAATCCACTCGCCAGCACATTCTCGACATCGGCTACAAGCTAATCGTACGCAAAGGCTTTTCCAGCGTCGGCTTATCCCTACTGCTGCAGGCGGCCGAAGTGCCTAAAGGCTCGTTTTATCACTACTTCAAATCCAAAGAACAATTTGGCGAAGCGCTTATTACTGATTATTTTGAAAAATATCAATTAGATTTAGACGCATTATTCAATGACTCAACACTGACAGGCCATCAACGCTTGATGCAATACTGGCAACAATGGTTGCACGTACAAGCCGATGGCTGCGTAGATCAAAAGTGTCTGGTCGTGAAACTCAGCGCCGAAGTGGCCGATTTATCCGAAGCCATGCGTGTTGCCTTACTTAAAGGCTCCGCCGGCATCATAGAGAGGTTAACGACTTGCGTTCAAGTGGGCATAACAGATAGATCAATCGCCCTGCAAGATCCGCAATCAACCGCTGAAATGTTGTATCACATGTGGTTAGGCGCCAGCTTAATGAACAAGTTGGGCCACAGCCCTGCGGCACTCGAACGTGCACTCGTGACGACTAAAGCCATTTTAACGCCTAAAACGGCCCTTTAACCTAATACCGACTCAAAACTAATATTTGCTGATATCGATCAGCCCAGATTTTTAAAGAATACATTTTCACGCCCCGAAATTAGACGACTGGTCTACTAATTTAACGGGCTATTAATTAATGCAGCTCAATTAACGCTGCTCATTTAAAGTAATAATAGGAATAACATCATCCATGCTAAATTTTAACTATTACAACCCGACCCGCATCCGTTTTGGTAAAGACACTATCGCCGAAATTGATTCTCTAGTACCGAGCGATGCTAAAGTGATGATCCTCTTTGGCGGCAGCAGTGCTAGAAAAACAGGCACGTTAGACGAAGTTAAACAATCATTGGGTAATCGTTTCGTTGTCGAGTTCGATGGCATTGAGCCAAACCCAACCTATGAAACCTTAATGAAAGCCGTCGCCCAAGTGCGTGAGCAGAATATCGACTTCCTCCTCGCGGTTGGCGGTGGTTCGGTTATCGATGGCACTAAATTTGTTGCCGCGGCAGCGGTATTTGAAGGCGAACCTTGGGACATTCTCACTAGCTGGGGCGCAAATGTAACTCAAGCTATGCCTTTTGGCTCAGTCTTAACCTTACCTGCGACCGGTTCCGAAATGAACAACGCCAGCGTAGTAACCCGCAAATCACTTCAAGCTAAGCTGCCATTCCGTAATGACTTGGTTTATCCACAATTCTCAATACTTGATCCGACGAAAACCTTCACCCTACCAGAGCGCCAAGTGGCCAACGGTGTTGTCGATGCTTTTGTACATATCACAGAGCAATACCTCACTTACCCAGTTAACGCCGCCGTGCAGGACAGATTTGCCGAAGGTCTTTTACAAACCTTGATTGAGCTTGGTCCACAAGTGCTAGTTCAACCCGAAGATTACGACATTCGCGCTAACTTAATGTGGGTTGCCACTATGGCACTCAACGGCACGATTGGCGTCGGTGTTCCCCACGACTGGGCAACTCATATGATAGGCCATGAACTAACTGCACTTTACGATATCGACCATGCGCGCACATTGGCAATCGTATTGCCAGCCCTGTTGCAATGTACAAAAGAGGCTAAACGCGAAAAGCTACTCCAGTACGCCGACCGTGTGTGGCACATCAACACAGGTACAGATGACGAGCGTATCGACGCCGCTATCGCAAAAACCAAGGCTTTCTTCGAAGCCATGGGCATACCGACACATTTATCTGCCTATGATCTCGATGCCAGCCACGTTGATACTGTAGTGAAACAGCTTGAACTGCATGGCATGGTGGCACTCGGCGAACATGGCAACATTGACCCAACCATGAGCCGTAACATTTTGACCTTAGCCCTATAACGTCAAATGAACTAAACCCAAAGCTCACACGTATTGATGTGAGCAACTTAGGTAAAGGTATGAAAATAAATATATTAATGGTACTCACGTCGCACGATAAACTCGGTGATACGGGTTTAAAAACCGGCTTTTGGCTCGAAGAATTTGCCTCACCTTTTTATGTTTTTAAAGATAAAAGTTTTGACATTACCTTAGCCTCGCCACTGGGCGGTCAACCACCACTCGATCCAAAAAGTGATGAGCCAGACTTTCAGACCGAAGCTACTGCGCGCTTTAGCAAAGATCCTGAGACTCAAGCACTGCTAGCGAATACCACTCGCTTAAGTGAAATCAATGCAGCCGATTATGATGCGGTTTTTTATCCGGGCGGCCACGGTCCACTGTGGGATCTTGCCGAAGATAAACATTCTATCATCTTGATTGAACAGTTTTATCAAGCCAATAAACCCCTAGGGCTCGTATGTCATGCGCCCGCTGCATTGCTGCACCCTAAAACCAGTGATGGCAAGCCATTGGTCGGCGGCAAGCGTGTTACCGGTTTCAGCAACTCTGAAGAAGAAGCCGTGCAACTCACTCATGTCGTGCCATTTTTGGTTGAAGACATGCTGCAGAAAAATGGTGGCAATTATGTCAAAGGTGATGACTGGACAAGCTTTGTCGTCGCAGATGGCCATTTGATCACAGGCCAAAATCCGGGATCATCCGAAGCCGTAGCCGAAACCATAGTTGCGCAATTGAACGCGAGAGGCTAAGCGATAAATACGCGACGCTCAGCTTGAAATGAACAAAGACAGGCGCACAAGTGTGCTAAATGCGTTAAAAAGAGCTGTCGCACCATAATGGTGCGACAGCCAAAATGTACTCTCAGTGTCCAAAGGAAAGCCCATGATCACCTTGCACCATCTCAATAAATCACGCTCTAAACGTATCATCTGGTTGCTAGAGGAACTCGGTCAACCCTATGAAATTAAGAGTTATCAACGTGATAGCCAGACTTTTCTCGCGCCACCCGAACTTAAGCAAATTCATCCGTTAGGCAAATCACCCGTTATCGAAATGGACGGTCAAGTGATAGCCGAATCGGGCGCGATCACCGAATATCTTATTGAAAAATATGCGGCGGATACCTTAGCCCCCGCCAGAGACAGCGCAGACTATGTCAGTTATCTGCAATGGCTACACTTTGCCGAAAGCTCAGCCATGCTGCCTTTGTTACTGCGTATGTTCGTGCAAAAGGACGGTTGTAAAACCAATTTCCTTGAAGGTTATGCCGCGACGGAAGTCAGTAAGATTAGTCATTACTTCAATGATATGTTGGCTGATAAAACCTATCTTGTTGCAGACAAGCTCACGGGTGCGGATATCATGATGTCCTTCGTGGTGGAGCTACTGGCTAACAGTGGCGATCTCGCGAAATTTGAACACATTGAACGCTATGCCACTCAATTATCCCAACATGCCGCTTGGGTCAAAGCGAGTGAGATCGAGAAACAACTCGATGCAAGCCTGTAATTGATGGATCGAATTCGGGCACATGTTAGTGCCCGAGCTTAACCCACTTTAACTAACCCCTGTTTCTGCCTCCCCATTTTCTGTCGACTTTATACCTTCTCAGTGGTGACGTCCTTAACCACTTAGCGCAACAAACACCATGATTTTTGATGTAAAAGAGACTAATCTTGATTAACTCTATCTCAAGGCTACAGGGACTTTAGCATGCGTTCACTCACACTCATCGGCTTAGTGCTATTTAGCATGTTAGCGCAAGCGACTGTTTATAAATGGGTCGATAAAGATGGCAAAGTCCATTACTCCGATGAGCCGCAGCCAAATGCCCAAGTCGTTGAGCTAAAAGATAAGACCTTAAATCAAATTGCCCTTCCTCTGCCCAAAACAGACTTAAACAGCTCAAATCAAGCAATTGAATCTATTAAATATCAAGTCAATATTACCTCTCCGACCGAAGAGGAAACCGTCAGAGATAACAATGGCGATTTCGACGTCGTTGCGACTATCACCCCAGAGCTAAAAAGTCAGTATTTGATGGCCCTCAAGCTCGATGGCAACCCCATAGGTCAGCCACAAATTGGCGGTACCTTCAAACTCAAAAACATCGACCGAGGTGAACATACCTTAGTCGTTGACGCTTTGACTCAAAACGGCAAAGTCTTTGCATCAAGTTCACCAAGAAAGATATTTCTTCATCAAGCAGCTAAGCGTTAATGTCACTATTTGTATAGTAAAAGTTAGTATAAAAACTTTAAATACATGAAGTTAGATTAACTCCTCCTGACTAAACCGTTTGATGAAGACAAGTTGCAGCTTGCACCAGATTGGTGCACCATAGTGGTGCAACCCTATTTCTAGGAACGGTCGATGGATAAAGAGACACTGCTCAATCATTTAGTTACCGCTGTACTTGTCATAGATAAGGATCTCAAGCCTTGTTATGCCAACGCAGCAGCAGAGCAATTATTAGGTGTTGGTAGCCATAGACTCGTAGAACAAACTTTGCCTGAGCACTATCAAATCCTCGGTGTCGACGCCAAGCTATTAATGGATGCAGTAACAGCCGGCCAAGGCTTAACGGTCAATACGGCAGCACTAGTCACGCTCGATGGCCAACATCATACCGTTGATTTAACCCTTATTCCCCTCGATGACGAGGCTGAACTCAGCCTGCTCGAACTGCGCCAAGTTGACCAACAAAGACGCATTCATCAGCAACTGAGTCAAGATGCACAGCAACAAGCGGCGCAGTTTTTGGTGCGCAACTTAGCCCATGAAATCAAGAATCCTTTAGGCGGCCTTCGCGGTGCGGCACAGCTATTATCGCGGGAGCTGGATGATCCGGCGCTGAAGGAATTCACTACGCTCATCATAGAGCAGGCCGATCGGCTGCGTAATTTAGTGGACCGTCTGCTCGGCCCCCAAAGGCCGACACAGCACAGTCTGCACAACATCCATCAAGTGGTGCAAAAGGTCTATAAGTTAGTTGAAATGGCGCTGCCCGCTAACATCCAGCTCAAACGGGATTACGATCCATCCATTCCCGATATCGAGATGGATCCTGACCAAATGCAGCAAGCTGTGCTGAACATTTTACAAAATGCGGTGCAGGCGCTTGAACATACGGGCGGCGAAATTTTGATCCGCACTCGCACTCAACACCAAGTCACCATAGGCTCACAGCGCCACAAGCTAGTGTTAACCCTATCGATTATCGACAACGGCCCCGGTATACCGCCTGAGCTAATGGACACATTATTTTATCCCATGGTGACAAGCCGTGAGCAAGGTTCAGGTTTAGGCCTCTCGATTGCCCATAATATTGCCCGTTTACACTCGGGAAGGATCGATTGCCTCTCCAGCGCAGGGCACACAGAATTTATCATTTCATTACCGATTTTAAGCGCTAAATAATTTCGACAGTACCTACCCATACCGTATGAGGAAGCAAGATGCGAATTAGTGAACAAGTGTGGATCCTCGACGATGACAGCTCGATACGCTGGGTACTCGAAAAGGCACTGCAAGGTGCTAAGCTCAGCACCGCCAGCTTTGCCGCCGCCGAATCCCTGTGGCAGGCATTAGAAATATCGCAACCGCACGTGATAGTGTCGGATATCCGTATGCCCGGCACGGATGGTTTAAGCCTACTCGAACGATTGCAGGTGCATTATCCCCATATTCCCGTGATCATTATGACAGCGCACTCAGACTTAGACAGTGCAGTGAGTGCCTATCAAGCGGGCGCATTTGAGTATCTGCCTAAACCCTTCGACATCGATGAGGCTATCTCTCTGGTTGAGCGCGCACTTACCCATGCCACTGAACAGAGCCCTGCACCCGCGCAAGAAACCCAAGTCAAAACACCCGAAATCATAGGTGAAGCGCCAGCGATGCAGGAAGTGTTTCGCGCCATAGGCAGACTTTCACGCTCATCCATCAGCGTGCTGATCAATGGGCAATCGGGTACGGGAAAAGAGTTAGTGGCAGGTGCGTTACACAAACACAGCCCACGTAAAGACAAGCCATTTATCGCGCTGAACATGGCTGCGATCCCTAAGGATTTAATCGAATCTGAGCTATTCGGCCACGAAAAAGGTGCCTTCACTGGCGCAGCCAATGTGCGCCAAGGTCGCTTCGAACAAGCAAACGGTGGCACGCTCTTTTTAGATGAAATCGGCGATATGCCGTTAGACGTACAAACACGGTTACTCAGAGTGCTCGCCGATGGCCAGTTCTACCGCGTCGGAGGTCATAATGCGGTACAAGTCGATGTGCGTATCATAGCGGCGACCCACCAAGATCTTGAATTATTAGTACAAAAAGGTGGCTTTAGAGAGGACTTGTTCCATCGCCTCAACGTGATCCGTGTGCACTTGCCGCCACTATCACAAAGACGGGAAGACATTCCCCAGCTCGCTACCCATTTTCTCGCCTCTGCAGCAAAGGAAATTGGCGTGGAAACTAAGATCATGACCAAGGAGACTGCGGTAAAACTCTCCCAATTACCTTGGCCCGGTAATGTCCGACAACTCGAAAACACCTGTCGTTGGTTAACCGTAATGGCATCGGGGCAAGAAATTTTACCCCAAGATTTACCGCCAGAATTACTGAAAGACCCTGTGAGTGTCACCCACACGGCGAAAGGCAGCCAAGATTGGCAATCGGCACTGACTGAGTGGATAGACCAAAAACTCTCGGAAGGAAACAGCGATCTGTTAACTGAGGTGCAGCCCGCATTCGAGCGCATACTGCTAGAAACTGCGCTGCGCCATACTCAAGGCCATAAACAGGAAGCGGCGAAACGTTTAGGCTGGGGACGAAATACCTTAACGCGGAAATTAAAAGAACTGTCGATGGATTGAGTAGATAAAATAACGTTCTCATCAAGGCTAACTATACAAACGCATTAACCTTAAGCAACAAAAAAGGGATATTCACATATCCCTTTTTTATATCTAGATTGTGCTAACTAACATGACGACCACTAGCCCAAGCAGAATTAGAACTGATAATGCAGACCCACAGCAAACTGTTTAATATCAGTGTCGATATCTATAGAGTTGTGACGATCTGCTTCTAGATCACCCGTAGTCACATCGTAGCTTACGCGGATATTTAAGTGCTCTGTTACCGCCGCATTAACGCCAACACCATAGGTCCAACCGAAACCGGTGAAGTCTTCATCATCGGAGCCGTCATCAATCACCAGCGCCATAGAAGCGATGCCCACTTTCGCATAAGCAGAGAAGATATCATTGATTTGTGCGGTAAATTTAGGCGTGAAGCTTAATGCGCCTGCACCTATATCAACATCTCTGTCGCCAAGATCTCCAGTGGCGAACAGGTTAGCTTCTAAACCAAACCACTCATTGAAGTTGTAACCACCGTAAATGCCAAAGCCAGTACCCGACTCTGATTCATCTAAAACATCGACAGTCACTTTATTGAGGGCTCCGCCCACATAAAAGCCAGTTGTGTCGGTTGCAGCAGAGACTTGAGTCGCCACAAATGCAGATAATAAAGCAGCGGCAACAATTGATAATTTTTTCATCATAATTCCCTAATGATTTAACGAAAGTATTAAACGGCGTGGATATTACAATAAGCAGATCTGGGGTGTCATCGTTTAAATGAGCAAAATACTAGCCGTACAGCATTTATTCAGCTTGAGTCGAAAACGAAAGCTATAGTTGATATTTATAGAGGGAAATCATTCTCACTTTAGACATTATCTTTTTATATCTAAAATCATTAACGGCTTTAACTTAGCACCCGCAACAATCCTATAAAACTTGCATATAGCCAACGGATGAGGGAACGACGCCTTCTCACATCCAAACATTCGGATACGACAACTCTGCCAGACGCCACACAAGTAATACGTGTACGCCAAAGAAATAATGGCCAGACATGGACTCGATAAGCTTGGTTAGCAATGTCGAGATCAATTTTCTGCGGTAGGTAATAAAGATGTTTACGCAGGACTAACTGACTCCAAGCCCCCGCTATCACAGGAGATACGGTACTATCCGCTTGATTTACTATCGAAGGTTTCTGTTCCATCAGGAGCATGATTTCTGTATTCATAGGAATGCTAATGTCAGAAATCACAGATTCGGCTATCAACTCAAAGCGAGTCGATAGCCTATGATAGCGGCATATCAATCGAGTGGAATGATCCCATCTGTGACTTTGCTTCTGCATCCATGCCATAGCTTGCCCTTAATTTATGTTTCGTTTACATCAGGTTTAACCGGATCTTGGTGAATAATCACCTCAGCATCTTCGAAGGCGGCTTTGACTCTTATCCCTGTTGTATCGGCAATATTGTGGGCTTCATTCAAACTCAAATTGCCATCGAGTTCTAAATGAAATTGAATAAAAACAGTTTTGCCTGCTTGACGAGTGCGTAAATCATGCAGCCCTTGCACCCGTGGATCTTCCATCGCGATTTGCGTGATTTGCTGGCGAGTTTCTTCGTCTAGCTCTCTGTCTAACAAGGCTTGAATTGAGCGATAACCTAAGCCAAAGGCTTGATGACCAATATAAAATGCAATCATTACCGCAAATAAACCGTCAGCCCACCACCAACCGTATTGCGCTAAGACTAGTGCCAACAATACCGCACCATTAAGGAATAAATCTGATTTATAGTGCAGCGAATCAGCTTCAACCACAGTACTTTTTGTCGCCGCTAATGCGCGTTTCTGCAACATGACTAAAGCTAACGTCATCACAATCGCTATGATAGAAACAACTACACCTATGGTGGCATTTTCAACCGGAACAGGTGTTAATAGACGCTCGCCACCATAGAACAGTAATAAAAATGCGGAGCCCATAATAAAGGCGGATTGCGCTAGAGATGCTAACGGCTCAGCCTTACCATGGCCATATCTGTGGTCATGATCCGGCGGCACAAGCGCGTAACGAATGGCAATAAAATTGATAATAGAAGCGAGAGCATCGGCAAAGGAATCCGTCAAAGATGCCAACATACTGGCAGAGCCGGAATAAAGCCAAGCGAACATCTTGATAAGAATAAGGATCAAAGCGGTAGCCACGGAAGCGCGGCTAGCCAGTTTGACCCAAAAATCGTATTGGGAAGTTTGAGTCATAAGGGATCTATCTTGGGAAGCTATGACCCTATTGTATATCAGCTAAGACGCTTAACCGCGAGGTTCTTTACCAGCTTGTGCTTCAAATCGCGCTTTAAACTTAGCTTGCTGCTCTGGTGTCAGCAGATTAAATATTTGATTATGCAGCTTCATACGTTCAATGGCTTGAGTTTGACGCTGCTCTTGCTGCTCACTCATCAGTGCCTTTGCTTGTGTTTCATCAAAACTAGGCGCGGTAATTAAGGCCTGCATCTCAGTGCGATGTGCCAAACGTTCCTCTTTCGTTGGACGATTATCAGCGCGCGTGGCTTTCTGATCGGCAAACAACTTTTTGACGTCAGCTTTCTGGGCATCCGTTAAATCGAGCCCTTCAAACATACGATGCATGCCACCATGGTCCATATGTCGGCCGCCATGTTCCATGCGGTCGCCTTTATGGAATTCAGATTTAGAGAAGTCGCAGCCAGCATCCTTAGGTGCTGCATTAACTGCCGTCGCGAAAACCGCAGAACTCGCTAGAATGGCAAACAGGCTCGCTTTCAAAGGTGATAATGTTTTCATAGTGTTAACCTCGATGGTTCAACTTTAATATGGCAAGTAATAAGACACAGTGACGACCCTTTTAAGCCGAGTCACTTTCGACCCTGCCAGTCTAAACCCCTATATGTAAGTGAGGACGTTGCCTGAGTAAATCACTGTAAAGTTGCGGCAATAACTCTATTCTTTACTTTGGCTTACATTGCTACACAGCAATTGACATCAAAACAGGTATACTCAGCCAAAGCGCTAAAAGTGCCTATGATAAACTGGCACACGAGGCCACATTACAGAGATTAAGGAACAGTATGAGTCGGATATTATTAATCGATGACGATCTGGGTTTATCTGAGCTACTAGGGCAACTGCTCGAGTTAGAAGGGTTTCAATTAACCTTGGCCTACGACGGTAAACAAGGTTTAGATCTGGCACTGACTGCAGATTACGATCTGATCCTACTCGATGTAATGCTACCTAAATTAAACGGTTTTGAAGTGCTACGCGCACTGCGCCAACATAAACAAACCCCAGTATTAATGTTGACCGCCCGCGGCGATGAAATCGATCGCGTAGTTGGGCTTGAGATAGGCGCCGACGATTACCTGCCAAAACCATTTAATGACAGAGAATTAATTGCCCGTATCCGCGCCATTATTCGTCGTTCGAACTTAACAACCCAAGAAATCCATGCCGCGCCCGCCCAAGAGTTTGGCGATCTGCGCTTAGATCCATCGCGCCAAGAAGCTTACTGTAATGAGCAATTAATCATACTCACAGGCACTGAATTCACTCTACTGCACACCCTAGCACTACACGCTGGAGAGTTGATGAACAAGGAAGAGCTAAACGAGAAAGTGCTCGGCAAAAAACTCATGCCCTTCGATCGCAGCTTGGACATGCATTTATCGAATCTACGTAAAAAACTCCCCGAGCGTAGCGATGGTCGGCCAAGGGTGAAAACCATCCGTGGCAAAGGTTATATTTGGCTTCCATAACGGCGGTATCGACTGTGCCTAATCGTTTATTTATCAAATTATTGCTCGGATTTTGGCTTTGCAGCTCGCTAATAATTGCCTTAGTGGGTCTGCTACCATTGCTGCAACAAAATCACGACCGTGCGCCACTGCCACCTCACCTTGAAAAAGTCCTATCGACGATAGCTAAGCGCATTCAAGAAAACCCCGCCCTACTGGAATCCGATTTTCTTCGGCGCTGGGAAAGACACAGAGACATGGAAGGCAAACCTCTGCGGGTCTATCTTGTCAACAGCCAAGGCCAAGTGATCAACACCCATAGGGTGAGTCGCGGTGTACGCAGCTTTATGCTGATGGCAGATGAAGAAAAACAACCGATTAGCCATCAGTTTAAAGATGAGCTGGTGTTTGGTCCCTATCAATTTAATCTGGGCGCTGAAACCTATTCACTTTATGGTCGCCTACCAGATAACCATCCACGGCCTTGGTTCTTCTTCTTCGCCGAAAATAAGTTATTAACCTTAAGCCTAGCGATTTTCCTTTCGGGATTATTATGTGGCTTGCTCGCGTGGCATTTAGGTAAGGCATTAAATTCACTTAAAAAGAGTGCTAATGCCCTCGCAGAGGGCGACTTAAGTCACCGAGTCGATAAGTCCACCACTCAGCGCAACGATGAAATTGGTCAGCTCGCCACGGCTTTTAACAGCATGGCCGACTCCATCGAAGCTATGGTTAATAATCAGCAGCGGCTCATGGGGGATATTTCCCATGAACTACGCACCCCATTGACGCGGCTACAGTTATCCCTTGCCCTCGCCCGTAAAAAAGGTCAGCAGACCACCGAAACGGAACGCATAGGTTATGAAGCTGAGCAACTCGAAAAACTTATCAGTGAATTGTTAGAGCTCTCGCGGGTCAAGCTCAGTACTAACGAAACTAAAGTACATTTAGGCTTGGCCGAATCCCTGAGCCAAGTATTGGACGATGCGGAATTTGAAGCAGAACAGCAAGGTAAAAGCATTACTATCGATATCGATGAAGAAATTGAGTTAGCGCATTTTCCTAAATCACTTTCCCGCGCGATTGAAAACCTGCTGCGTAACGCGATCCGTTATGCCGCAAGCGATATTCACCTGCAGGCGAGTGCGACGGCTGATCAAGTACAAATTACCATAAAAGACGATGGACCTGGCATAGATGCCGCCGAACTCGATGCCATTTTTAAACCTTTCTACCGCCCCGACTCGGCAAGACAGAGAGAAAGTGGCGGCTGGGGACTTGGGCTGGCAATCACTGAAGCGGCGATTACCGCCCACAAAGGTAAGATTAAAGCCGAGAACCGTATACCAACGGGCCTTAAAGTGACGATTACACTGCCGAAATAGCCGATATGAAGAACAAGTACAGGAGGCAGAACTAATTAGTCGTAATTGGCAACACCTCAGTGTTGCCATCGTGTTAAAACGTAGGAAACGGGATTACAGCTTAACTAATACACGTCCAGTGACTTGGCCTTGGATAATTTTATTCGCGAAATCAGGCACCTCTGCCAGTGATATCTGCTGACAAGCTTGCTGATAAAAATGTTCGGGTAGTGCTTTAATCACAGCTTCCCACGCCGCTTTTCGCTTCTCAAATGGACAAGAAACGGAGTCGATTCCCAGTAGGCTAACACCCCGTAAAATAAACGGCATAACGGTTGTAGGTAATGCAAAACCGCCCGCTAAACCACAGATAGCGGCTGCACCACCGTATTGCATTTGCGCTAATGCTTTGGCGAGGATCTTGTTGCCAACGGTATCGACCACACCCGCCCAGCGCTGCGCCTCAAGCGGCTTAGCATCTTGTTCAAGCTCACTGCGATCAATCACTTCTGCGGCGCCAAGCTCCTTCAATAAAGGCGCATTCTGTTCAACTCGACCACTGCAGGCGACCACACGATAGCCAGCATTGGCGAGCAAAGTCACCGCCACAGAACCCACACCACCACTGGCACCTGTGACAAGAATATCCCCACTTTGCGGTGTTATCCCAGCCTGTTGCAGCGCTTGCACGCACAACATAGCCGTAAGCCCGGCCGTACCTATCATCATGGATTTAGCGGCATCACAACCTTGCGGCATGGGCACTAGCCAGTCGGCTTTAACTCGCGCTTTTTGCGCCATACCACCCCAGTGGTTTTCGCCCACGCCCCAGCCCGTCAAAATCACCTGATCGCCAACTTGGTATCTCGCATCAGTCGATTCGCGCACCACGCCCGCAAAATCGATGCCTGGTACCATAGGAAACTGACGAATGATTTTGCCAGCACCAGTAACAGCTAAACCATCTTTATAATTCAGCGAGGAATAGGCGACATCAACCAAGACTTCCCCTTCTGGCAAATCAGCTTCTGTGATTTGTGAAACTTGAGCAAACGTACGTTTATCTTCTTGCGTCAGTAGTAAGGCATCAAACATAAATCGCTCTCCGAAGGCCAAACCGTATTAAACGATATTCAAAAAGTTACCATAAAAGGCATAGACATCATTAACAAGCAGACTTATTGCTAATAGTAAATGCTGAGATCTAAACAGATTAAAGATAATGACCCAGAGTGATCGAGCGCAAGAGATGGCAAGATCTAGCGTCTTTATTGCTTTAAACTCGCCTGCTGTAAAGCGCCGCTTTGACCCCAGTAGCGGGCAAACTCAGTCAAGGTCATTCCGGCATTATTCGTTAGGTTCGCATCGCATTCTTTCGCGTATAGCCGCTTTACGATAGTGAATTCGGCCTTAATCACTGCGCCCATCATTGCCGTATTACCACGCTTATCTTGCAAACAAGCATTAGCACCATGCTCAAGCAATAAATCCGTTGCAGCCTCTTGGCCGTTATAGGCCGCCACCATTAGCGCGGTATAGGTTTGACTATTTCTCTGGTCAATAGGGAAGCCCGCATCGAGAAAATGCTCAAGCACTGTGATATCGCCGGTACGCGCTGCAGCAAAAAAGTAGTCCACCAGCAATTGTACTTGTGCGGTATCGGGCTCGTCCGTTTGACTGACAGTTGTGGGTGTAACCAATGGCGCTTGAAGCGAACCCGCCCCCATTGCCACCGACATACTCAGGGCCACAATAATCAATAATAAGATAGCAATAGTGTGTTTCATCAATGGCTCCCAGCACAGCTAAAATAGAGATTTAAACAATGAGACGTGACAAAATGCCCGCAAGACGCCCTCTTAAACTGGGCAGAAAAGAGCTTGTTTACGTCTTGCGGGACTTACTAGGTTCGGACTGTTAACGCGCAAATCTCTGCGACCAAAACAGTCCTAAAAATAACGACATCAGATTGAACGCTGTTTAACGTCGGCCAGATCACCCTTTACGGCCTTGGTTAAACGCTCACCAAACTCTGGGTCTGCACGATAAAAGTGACTGAGCATCTGATGTTTCACATTGGTATCGTTCACTTTGCCTAAGTCACCGGCCAAGTTAGTGATCAGATCTGCTCTATCTTGCTTGCTCAAGCTGCGATAAAAGACGCCCGCTTGGCTAAAGTTATCCTGCTTGCTAATAGCCGTTTGTTGCACAGTCCCCGTCAGCGCAGTCGTTACCGCACGATAACGATTATCTTCGGCCAAGGCTAAATGTACGCTCGGTTGATAGTTCACATCGGACTGGGTATGCCCCATATTGCCCGCACCTTCTTGGTTGTGGTTTGCCACCGCCACTAAGGGTTTATTAATCGGCAATTGCGACAAATTCGCGCCGAGTCGATACAGCTGAGTATCGGCGTAGGAGAACATACGGCCTTGCAGTAATCTGTCTTCCGAAGGCTCAATCCCAGGGATCAAATTCGATGGCGCAAATGCCGCTTGCTCAGTCTCTTGGAAGAAGTTTGCAGGCATGCGGTTCAGCGTCATAGTGCCCACTTTTTGTTCTGGCACATCTAGCCACACCTTAGTGGCGTCTAGTGGGTTGTAATCAAACTTATTAAGCTCAGTCGGGTCGAGTAATTGAACGTAAAGATCCCACTTAGGATAGTTACCCTTGTTGATCTCACTATAAAGATCATCGGTTAAATGGTTAAAGTTTTGCCCTTGGACTTTAACCACTTCATCGGGACGTAAGCCTTTAACACCTTGCAGACTCTTCCAGTTAAATTTCACGTATTTAACTTGGTTATCTCGATTCACAAATTTGTACGCATGCACACCGAAACCGTCCATTTCACGATAACTGGCAGGTACACCTAAGTTACTGTAAACCTGAGTCAACATATGGGTTGAACCCGCTTCGTGACTGAAAAAATCGAAGAAACGATTCGGATCTTGCATATTAGTCACTGGCGATGGTTTGAGTGAATGCACCATGTCAGGAAACTTGATCGCATCGCGAATGAAGAATACGGGTAAGTTATTACCTACTAAGTCCCAGTTACCTTGGTCCGAATAAAATTTGGTCGCAAACCCACGGGGATCACGCAGCGTTTCTGGTGAACCTTTTGAGTGGATCACGGTAGAAAAGCGCACAAATACGGGTGTCACTTTACCTTTTTGTGCAAAGGGTGCCGCTTGGGTTAGGTTGCTAAAATCGCCACTCGATACAAATTCACCATGGACACCTGTGCCTCTGGCGTGGACGACACGCTCAGGAATACGTTCACGGGCAAAGCGTTGTAGCTTCTGGATAAGCTGCACATCTTGCAATAACACGCTGCCATTACTGCCCGCAGTGGTCGAGTTTTGGTTATCACCCACAGGTGCACCATTGTCACGTGTCAGGGTATTTGTTGGTAAAGTTTGAGCCTGCACATTCAATGTCAGACCCATAGAAATAATTAAAAGGCTTTTAGTAAGATGCATAACAGTTCCTCTTCTATGCATAACGCCAAGCTCTTTTCTGCCTGCCCGCAGTATAGTTCTGAATTTATAATTAAAAGAAAGGATCTTTATCGATTATATGAATCAATAAAACCTATTAGGCATGAATAAGCTACAACAAGACCTCATTTTACCTGACTCCGAAATCTGAGTTTATGGACTAAAATCTCACAGTTTTAGTCCATTGCGAGTTGGTTAGTCATGGGTGTGATAAGCGAGCTTTGCGTTGTTTATTACACTTACTGATAAGCGCCGCGAGCTAATATTAACCCTTAAGTCCCATCTGTTTTAATCGACGATACAAGGCATTACGACTGATCCCCAAACGCTTGGCGCATTGGCTCACATTGCCATCACAGGCTTGGTATGCCTGCAGCACATTGCTATAAATCGCCTCGTGGAGAGAATCCGATTGAACCGCGGTGGCAGTTGGCTGCGCCGCAATGTTGCCACTTGTAACTTTGCCACTCACAACTTTGCCAGCCAGCGGATGTGATGCAGAGTTTTGACCGGTTTTAACCTCTTCACCTAATGGCTGCTCTTCATTTAACAGCTGTGTGTTTAACAGCTGTGTGTTTAACAGCTGTGCATTTAACGGAGCCACTGATAACGGAGCGCCCGCTAATTTTTGTGCAAGATAATCGGGTAAATGCTGCCAAGTTAGGGTGTCATCCCCTTCAGCCATCAAGCAAGCGACTTGCATGAGGTTATCCAGCTCACGCAAATTGCCGGGCCAGTCGTGTTGCATCATCTGTCCTAACAGTTCAGGGCAGATCGCCTGCGGCGCAATGCGATGTTTACGATGCAATTTATGGATAATGCGCTCGATATCCTGCCGCTCCCGCAGCGCAGGCAAACGCACTTGCAAGCCATTTAACCGATAGAATAAATCCTGCCGAAACAGCCCCTGCGCCACTTGTTGCTCTAAATCCATATGGGTCGCGGCAATGATTTGGATATCAACTTTAAAACTTTGATTACTGCCAACGGGCACCACTTCGCGCTCCTGCAATACCCTGAGTAAACGACTCTGTGCCGCCAGCGGCATTTCACCTATTTCATCTAAAAACAAAAAACCGCCGTGGGCTTGGCGAATTTTGCCGATAAATCCAGTGCGGTTTGCTCCAGTAAAAGCGCCTGCCTGATAACCAAAGAGTTCAGATTCGACTAACTCTGCAGGCAATGCCGCACAGTTCACCGCCACTAAGGGCTCGCTGCGACGCACACTCTGGGCGTGGAGCTTTTTAACAAACTGCTCTTTACCGACGCCGGTTTCTCCGAGCACTAACAGCGGAATTTGCTTGGTGATCACCTTATTGGCATGTTGCCATGCGCGCTCAAGTTGAGGATCGCGAAATCGCACGCCCAGTTGAGTGAGCGATTTATTGCTCATCGCTACCCGACTCTTGGCGTTGGGAATATTTAAGGGCTGAGTCTGTAGATGCAAGTCTAAATGCTGATTAAAGCCACCCGCACGGCTCCAATTATCGCCTAAGTACTGCTCGACGGCATCGCCGACCTTAGCATGGTTAAGCAATTGTTTCGCCATGGGATTGCAACCCACAATGCGACCATCGCTGTCGGCAATCACTATGCCCTGCCAACCCGAATTCAGTAAATTTGGCTGCGCCGCTAAATCGATTCGATAATGGCTATCGGGCAAGTGACACAAGAGCGCGGTCTCGACCTGCTGCGCCAAGCTCGACACTAACATCAGCGTCTGCTGAGTGTGTCTTTGCTGCTCACTGGTGATATCTATCACCCCGAGCATCTCACCTTGGGGAGAAAATATCGGGCAGGCGGTGCAACTCATAAAACGATTCTGACGAATAAAATGCTGCTCACCCACTACAGATACTGCTTGCTTGGCTGTGAGTGCCGTCCCTATCGCATTGGTGCCCTTGTGCTGTTCGAGCCAATTCACCCCGATATCCAAAGCCACGTCCGCCAATTTTGTGGAGTAGCGGCTCACGCCCCAGTGCCTAAGCACATAACCCTCGGCATCGGAGAGCAAGAGTCGGCTATTAGAATGCGCCATCAACTGATTGAACAAGGGCAAAGCATGGGATTGCACTAATGCAATGAGCATTTGATATTGCTCATGTTTCTGCTTAAGTTCGCTGGCGTCGAGCCTAAGCTCTTGGGGTAACTGAAATTCTGACAAGCCAGCGCCAATGCTGCGCTGCCACGAATCGGCCAACCACGCCTGTGTCGATGGTAAATGCGGTTTAACTGCCATAGCCGTGCTCCCCCGAGCTGTGTTCCGTTTCGGCACAGTTGCAGTGTGCCGTTCGATGACAAAGTGACCACAGGACACACCTCTCTCCCTGAGTGCCCACACTGTTTCAAATCTGCAAAATTAGCTTTTCATCATACTGTTAGCACAACAAGTGTACAACTCTTGCCAGTTTGGCACCCTCCTTGCGATGCACCTTAGGTATGCAAGTCTCAAGTGTTACGTTAGAGAACACTAAGCTAATCAACAAGAAGGAATGATTCTATGATTTATGCTCAACCCGGAACCGCAGGCGCAATCGTTAACTTCAAAGAAAAATATGCCAACTTTATCGGCGGTAAATGGGTCGCCCCAGTCAATGGCAAATACTTCGACAATCGCTCACCCGTGAATGGCCAAAACTTTTGCCAAATCCCGCGATCCGATGCCCAAGATATTGAATTAGCGCTAGATGCCGCCCACGCAGCGAAAGAAGCATGGGGTAAAACCTCAGTCACCGAACGCTCAAACCTGTTACTGCGCATTGCCGATCGGGTCGAGCAAAATCTCGAATATTTAGCCGTAGCCGAAACCTGGGAAAACGGTAAAGCGGTGCGTGAAACCTTAAACGCCGACTTGCCCTTATTCGTCGATCACTTCCGCTACTTTGCCGGTTGTATCCGCGCACAGGAAGGCAGCGCCGCCGATATCGACGGCAACACAGTCAGCTATCACTTCCCAGAACCTTTGGGCGTAGTCGGCCAGATCATTCCTTGGAACTTCCCGCTCTTGATGGCGGCATGGAAAATCGCTCCAGCGTTAGCTGCGGGTAACTGTGTAGTACTCAAGCCTGCGGAGCAAACACCAGTATCGATTCTGGTATTACTCGAGCTGATTGAAGACCTATTACCCGCGGGCATTCTTAACGTAGTCAACGGCTTTGGCGCGGAGGCGGGACAAGCTCTGGCCACCAGCAAACGCATTGCTAAGCTTGCGTTTACGGGCTCTACAGAAATTGGTTATCACATTTTAAAATGCGCCGCCGAATCCTTAATTCCATCGACCGTTGAGCTTGGCGGCAAATCGCCTAACGTGTTTTTTGCCGATGTGATGGACCATGAAGACGAATATTTAAATAAGGCCGTCGAAGGCATGTTACTGGCCTTCTTTAACCAAGGTGAAGTCTGTACCTGCCCATCTCGGGTGCTAGTCCAAGAATCGATTTTCGATCGCTTTATCGAGAAAGTGCTCGCCCGTGCGCAAACCATTAAGCAAGGCGATCCCTTAGATACCGACACTCAAGTTGGCGCTCAAGCCTCTAAAGAACAGTTCGATAAAATCTTAAGCTACTTAGCCATAGGTAAGGCTGAAGGTGCAGAAGTGCTACTGGGCGGCACACTTTGCCAACTCGATGGCGGCCAAAGCGAAGGTTATTACATCAGCCCGACGATTATGAAAGGCCACAATAAGATGCGTATCTTCCAAGAGGAAATCTTCGGCCCTGTGATTTCGGTCACCACCTTCAAAGATGAAGCCGAAGCCTTAGCGATCGCTAACGATACTGAGTATGGCTTAGGCGCTGGTGTGTGGACGCGGGATATGAACACGGCACAACGTATGGGACGCGGCATTCAAGCGGGCCGCGTTTGGATTAACTGTTACCACGCCTATCCTGCCCATGCCGCTTTTGGCGGATACAAAAAATCCGGTATTGGCCGCGAAACCCATAAGATGATGCTCAACCATTATCAAAATACCAAGAATCTCTTGGTAAGTTACGATGTGAATCCACTGGGTTTCTTCTAAGGGGCTTTGTTAGGAGATTTATCTAAGATACTTTCTATAAAGGACGTCTCTAACCTTCTACAGCAGTTGTTCTTAGCGGTTGCAGCTAAGCGTTGTTGAAAATGGTGTATTAGCAGTGATTGCTGTGCAGAAGTCACATAAATAAGAAAGGGCGATTCGCCCTCTCTTTGTTTCTGCCTCACATATTAATAAATCAAATGGTTACACAAAAAGCACTTACAGAAACATACCACCTGAGGCTTCGATACGCTGGGCATTAATCCAAGCAGCCGCAGGCGATAGCAAGGCACTAATCGCGCCGCCGATGTCATCCGGTAAACCCACACGTCCTAACGCAGTTTGCTGCGCTAAAAACTGATTCATCTGTTCATTATCCCGTACAGCACCGCCGCCAAAATCTGTTTCAATCGCCCCAGGGGCAAGCACATTGACCCGAATACCCCTCGGGCCTAACTCCTTCGCCCAATACTTAGTCATAGTTTCGACCGCGCCCTTCATAGTGGCATACGCGCCAAATCCGGGAATCGCAAAACGTGTTAAGCCGGTGGAAATATTGACAATGCTTCCCCCATCAATCAGCTGCGGCAATAAGGTTTGCGTCAAAAAGAACGGTCCTTTGACGTGGATGTTCATCAAGGTATCGAACTGTTCAATACTGGTTTCCGCCATAGGCACATGAATCCCGATACCAGCATTGTTAATCAAATAGTTAAACGACTCCCGCTGCCAAGTCTGGGCTAATACAGTGCTCACTTGAGTGGCAAACTCGGCAAATGAGCCGCTATCGCTCACATCCAGCTGCAGTGCTACCGCTTTGCGTCCCAGCCATTCAATCTCGGCAACCACTTCAGCGGCCGCTGCAGCATTCGTTTGATAGGTCAGGATAATATCTATTCCCTGAGCCGCTAATTTCAGGGCCGTGTTTTTACCTAAACCGCGGCTAGCGCCAGTAATAAGTGCAATTGGAGTCGTATTCATGGTCAGTCCTTATAATCGTCGCTGGAAGTGAAACCTAAGCCTTGAGGCCTAATTAACTGCACACAGCTTATTACTTGCAATTAACGAGATAAACACACTATAAATGCTAAGACTGTTAGCCAATAAAGGACAATCGCCGTGCAAGATAGACTGCAAGCCATGCAAATTTTTATGCGGGTCGCTGAATTACAAAGCTTTACCCAAGCAAGCGTCAGCTTAGGTCTATCGAAAACCCATGTGTCGAATGTGGTGGCGCAGTTCGAAACCTTTCTAGGTGCGCGCTTGTTACAACGCACCACGCGGACGGTACGCTTAACCCAAGATGGTCAGAGCTGTTACGAGCGCTGTAAAAGCTTACTGGCGGAATTTCAAGAATTAGAAAGCCTGTTCCAACTACAAGCCGAGCAAGTGTCGGGACGGCTCAGAGTCGATATGTCGACGGGCATTGCCCGCAACTTAGTGCTCCCAAAACTGGCTGAATTTATTGAGCAATATCCGCATATCGAGCTTGAACTGAGCAGCACAGATCGTAAGGTGGATGTCATTGCCGAAGGGTTCGATTGTGTGATTAGGGTCGGCAGTGTGCAGCAAGAAGGATTAATAGCGAAAAAGCTGGGGCATTTTAAGATGCAGAACTGTGTCAGCCCAGCCTACATTGCCAAATACGGTAGACCCGAAAGCCTTGAAGATTTGACCCAACACAACCACAAACTCGTCCATTACGTAAGCCAATTAGGTGGCACTGACTCAGGCTTTGAATATCAAGATCCCCACACTCATCAAGCGAACCTTACTATCCAACTGCCTAAATTGATTACGGTCAATAATGCCGATGCCTATGGCTCAGCCTGCTTGGCGGGGTTGGGGATCATTCAAGTGCCCAGCATAGGGGTGGCTAAGTATTTACACACTGGCGAGTTGGTCGAGATCCTGCCAAATTACCCTGCGCCGCCCATGCCTGTAAGCTTGCTCTACCCACACAGGCGGCACTTATCCAAACGCCTGCAAGTCTTTATGGCATGGTTAAATCAGCAGATGACGCCGTTTTTAATCCCACATTAAAGGGACTTTTCGATGGCTGCTAAACGCTGATCCAATTCGGCCATAGCGGCGGCCGTTTGCGGATCGCTTTGGGGATCAACAACTTCAATCAGCTTAAGTTTCGGCCGAGTTGTTAACCAAGAGCTGCCCGCAGTAATGACTAAATCCAGCACAAACTGACCGTAATAGTGCAGTCGCAAGCGGTTATCGGCTATGGGCCAGTGTGAGTGCAGTAAAAATGAATCATACATTTGCGCCAAAGATGTCGTCGCAATGAGCTTAAACGCTTCATCAAGCAGGCTAAACTCGGTTGATTCTTCGAAGGGACAATCAAAAGAAGTGATGACCAGATACCCCGAGGTTTTATTGGGTAAAACGCAGCGATATTGGCCTTCAATCACTCGACCAGCAATAAAGGTATGAGTATGTTGGCCATTGAAATACAAAGGCATTTTCAGTGGATTAGGCTCAAGTCCATCAGTACGTGCTGTTAGCAGTGAAAATGCCGTTATCGGTTGCATCCTTTACCCCACTTATCTCGCCTGTCCGCGAAAACACACGTCGCGTGGCTCTTGCGGATTCAAATCACTAGGACTGGGGGCTTTTCCAATAGCAGCCCAATAAGATCAAGTAACCGACAAAATATGCCACGAGATCGAGTGGATCAAAATGGCTACCTATCACTATCCGCGCCAAGCGATTTCCGCCCAAGCCTAGCTTGTCGACTAAACCCCAATACTGGCCAAACTCGATAGCAAAGGCAAACAGCAATACCGCAAACGCCAGCCAAGGAGTTTGAAATAAGCGCTTAATGCCCTCGTCTTTACTATTGGCGACCGAATTGACTGCTAGAGGAACGACAGCCCGCACCATGCAAAACAGTAAGATCACCACCAATACATCGCCCACAAAACCACGAATAAAACCCGCAGGCGCATATAAAGCGATTAAGACTTCAGTCAAAAATAATAAAACCGCATAAATAAAAAAGGATTTACGACTCGGATTGCGGCTGATGAAAGCGCGAATAACGGCGGTAGACATAGATAAGTTAGTCCCTTCACTCGGTTGAGGTGGCAGAATTTACCGTAATACCAAGAGGTTAACAAGCGAGCCTTCGTTGATATTTAAGGCTCGTCACCCAGGCAAGCGCGCCACTTAACGCCACCAATTCACTAAATGTTCGCCCCTCAAAATTTAAGCGAGGTTTAAGTTTGGGTTAAGTAGCCTACACCTAAACCCACTTAGGAGCGTCACACCATGTCATCAAACACACTGCAAACCATCAAAGTCTGGGACCTGTTGATCCGCATATTCCATTGGTCTCTCGTCGGCTTTTTCACCTTAGCCTACCTCACTGAAGGCGAAGACGAGTGGATGACCATCCACAGTTACGCAGGTTACAGCGTCTTAATTTTACTGGTGTTTCGTCTGCTGTGGGGCGTGATTGGTACCCACTATGCGCGCTTTAGCAACTTTATCACTCGCCCTAAAGAAGTGCTGGTGTACCTCAAAGGGCTCATCACAGGCAAAGCCAAAGACTACATAGGCCATAACCCCGCTGGAGCAATGATGATAGTGGCCTTGATTGCCAGCATCGCCATCACGGGATTCTCAGGCATGGCACTGTACGCCACCGACGGACACGGCCCATTAGCCACAAGCTTTTTCGCCACTTGGCCCGAAGGCGCCATAAAAGAAGTCCATGAATTCTTTGCCAACTTCACAGTGTTCCTTGTGGTCATCCATGTTGGCGGCGTCATCGTCAGCAGCCTGCTACACAAAGAAAACTTAGTCAGAGCCATGGTCACGGGCAAGAAACAACGCCCAGTGGAACAAGAAGATTAATCCATTAGCCATTTTGCTTAGCAACAAGACATCCAGCCCAAAAGGAATGCCCTATGAACAGTTTCACCAGACACACGAATAAAAGTCGCCTTGCTATCGTCGCGATTTCCACCTTGCTGCTGACTAGCCTCAGCGTTAGCGCCGCCAACAGTAAAGTGCAAAGCCTGCCACTGAGCGCCGAGCGTATTGGCACGCAGCTGCAAAGTTATCAAGCCCAAGGCGCTGGACCCTTTACCGCAGCCGCAGGACAAAAGCTTTGGTTACAGGACATGGACGGTCGTAGCTGCGCCAGTTGCCATACCGCCAAAGTCACCGACATGGGGATGCACCAAAACACCCGTAAACCCATTGACCCAATGGCGCCGTCGATTACCGCAGATCGGTTAACCGACTCAGCCAAAATCGAGAAATGGTTTACCCGTAACTGTAACTGGACCTTTAAACGCGACTGCACGCCACAGGAAAAAGGCGATGCCTTACTCTGGTTAAGCCTGCAATAACCACCAAATTTCGACCTTATAACTCATTCAATTAGATCAATTAATTTCAATACCTTCCACAGAAGGTAACGGCACAAAAAGGAAGATGTCATGACTAAACAAGCACACCCTATTAGCTGGTTCTTAGGTTCATCACTCACAGCTGCGGCATTAGCCATTGGCGTTATCGGTGTCAGCCTAACCTTAACTGGCACAGGCTATGCAAACGATGGCCGCGAGCTCACCCGCGCCATTCCACAGAATGCGGAATATACGGCAGAATGTGGCAGCTGCCACATGGCTTATCCCGCGAACTTACTACCCGCCGACAAGTGGCGCGCCATTACCGCAAATCTTGATAATCACTTTGGTGACAACGCCAGTCTAGATCCTCAAGTCACTGCTAGAATTGAGGAATATCTGGTTCAACATGCGGCGCAAAATGGTAAGGTGATGAAAAACAGCACGCCACTGCTCGCGGGAATGGGGCCGCAGAAGATCACAGAACAGGCATTTTTTATTCGCAAACACGATGAGATCCCAAGGCGTATGGTGCAAGATAACCCCAAAGTCGGCTCATTCAGTCAATGCAGCAATTGTCACAACCTCGCAGAGAAGGGCATATTCGATGAAGATACCGTTAATATTCCTGGCTTTGGCCGTTGGGATGATTAGCAGTCCAAGCTGCAATGCCCACGACGATGATCTTTCCAGCAAGGTGGTCGAGTGGGTTAAGGAGGGCAAGGTTTTGCCCTTCGACACCATAATGCAACGCTATGAATCAAGGCTAAAGGGACGATTGCTCGATCTCGAAGTCGAGCAAAAACATGGAAGGATCATCTACGAGCTCGAAATCCTTCGTGACGATGGCATAGTGTATGAAATCAAGATTGACGCCAAAACCGGCGAGTGGCTAAAGGAAAAGGTCGACTGATGCGTTTGCTATTGATTGAAGATGATACCGATCTGGTCGCGCGCCTCATTCCCGCCCTTAACAAGGCGGGTTATACCGTCGAGCACGCCGATAACGGTATTGATGGTGCCTTTTTAGGCGAAGAAGAAAACTTCGAAGCCGTGATCCTCGATCTCGGTTTACCCGGCAAACCCGGTCTACAAGTCCTCGGCCAATGGCGACAAAAAGGCTTAGCCATGCCAGTGCTGATCCTCACCGCCCGCGATGCTTGGCACGAGCGAGTCGATGGCCTCAAGGCGGGTGCCGATGATTACCTCGGCAAGCCTTTTCACATCGAAGAACTACTCGCAAGGCTCGAAGTGTTGATCCGCCGCCACTTTGGCCGCGCCGACAATGTGTTGCAGCATGCAGGCGTCTCCCTCGATGTCGACAAACAAGCCGTCACTAATGTTGATGGTGCAGTGATAGAACTGACTAAGATTGAATATCGTCTGCTGCATTACTTAATGGTCAATCCCAGCAAAATCGTCTCTAAGTCAGAGCTCAGTGAACGCATTTACGAAGAAGATCAAATCAAAGACAGCAATGTCATCGAAGTGTACGTCAACCGCCTGCGCCAGCGCTTAGGCAAGGATTATATCGAAACCCGCCGCGGCCAAGGTTATCGACTCAAGGAGTAAAGGCGTGTATTCACTCAAGGGTTATCTGACGCGCAATCTGCTGATCACGCTCACCTTTGCCATGGTGCTGTTACTGTATTTTCTATACCAAGGCATCCAAGTATTAACCCAAGACTTTGTCGCTTCGCGTCTACAACACGATGCCGACAGCCTGATCTCCGCCCTGAATCATAATCCCGATGGCACATGGGCGCTCACCACCGACCGTTTACCCAATGTGTACCACAGGGTTAATTCTGGGCATTATTTTGCAATTCAAATCGGCGAGCAAACTCTGCGCTCACGCTCCCTATTCGACCATAACGTAAACATGCTTAAGCTGACCGCTGGTGAACAACGCCAAGCCACTGAGTTTGTCGGCAAAGAACATTGGCTGATGTTCAGTCAGGCCGTTATCAAAGATGACCAATTAGTTACTCTGTGGGTGACAGAAGACATCAGCGAGCTCGAACAAACCCAAGTGCAATTTTTAGCCTTTGCCAGCGCAGCCGTGTTGCTCACGATTGTTATTCTATTAATGGCGCAGTATCAGCTACTGAAACGCGGCTTTAAACCCTTAGAGCAGATGCCAGAAGCCATACGGCAGATGCGCACCCAAGGGCAAGAAATCAATCCTGACCAAGTGCCAAGCGAGATAGTCCCACTGATCGAAGAGATAGATCGCTTAGTCAATCAATTGGGCCAAAGAGTACAACGCTCCCGTAATGCCTTGGGTAACTTGGCCCACGAAATGAAACGTCCGTTACAAGGGCTGCAGTCCTACCTAGAAAGCCTTCCGCCTGAACAGCGAAGTGAGGGCAGTAAAGTGCTCGCAAACCTGCACCACATCATCGAGAGAGAGCTTAAGCGCACTAAGATTGTCGGCCTGTCCACTCCAGGGCGTTATACTGTGCTCGATGACGACCTAGCGCCACTGATTCAAGTGATGCAGCGCATTTACCCAGACCGCATTATTCATAGCCATTACACGAGCGGCTTAGTGATGCCGTTTGATCGGGATGACTTACTCGAACTCTTAGGCAACTTGCTGGATAATGCCTGCAAGCATGGCCGCAAGAACATTGAGATCCGTATTAGTCAGCAGGACGTGCCAACCACAGGCTATGGGATAGAAGTGAGTGATGATGGCGAAGGCGTCTCCGATGCCGCGCTGTCCGTTATCATTGAGCGCGGCATTCGGCTAGATGAAAGCATCCAGGGCCATGGTTTAGGATTATCTATCTGCAAAGATATCGTCGACAGTTATCAAGGCGAACTCAGTTTTAGCCATGCGAAACAAGGCGGACTTAAAGCCAGCATATTTCTGCCGCTCCCGAGTTAAGCGGTATACTCACTCGGCCTGTGCCCACTGAGTTCATGCAAGCCAATAGAGGGTATAATTTGCCCATTCAAATCCCTTTCACCAATCAGTCTAGAGATTTATATGAAAGTTATCGACCTAAAATCTGCCCCGCAACACATTCCACAATTGGCGGAGTGGCATCATCAAGCATGGGCACATTTGAGTTCTGCGGATGCTTCAGTCACTACATTGATTGAGGAAATGAACGAGTATTTAACTGACGCAGCTATTCCTAAGATGTTTATCTGCGAACAGGCAAATCAAGTAATGGGGTCATCGTCATTAATCGCCGCCGATATGGACAGCCGAACCGACTTAAGTCCTTGGCTCGCCAATGTGTATGTGAATGCAAACCATCGAAATAAAGGATTAGGTAAGTTGCTCGTCAATGCCGTCATTGAGCATGCTAGAGCAATTGGTTTACAGAAAATCTATTTGTTTACTGCAGATAAAGCCGATTTTTATCGAGCGCTGGGTTGGTCAATGATTTCACGTGAAGATTATAAGGGCGAGATGGTCACGATAATGGAGTATGAATTGAGTCAGCAAAGTTACTAAGTTAAGAGAGCAAGCTCCACGACGGACGTCGTGAAGCTGTACATGCGGGCTAAATATCTAAATGTGATATCCAATACTTAGCGACAAGCCAATGGCTTTAGTCAATTTCTATATCCACGCCGAAACGATTGGATAGTTGGCGTTGCTCGTGCAGAATTTCAATTCGGCGGCGAGTGTCTTGGGTCAACTTGTCTTTGAGGCGCAAACCACTGGTAATGGCGGCTTTTTTTGCTTTCTTGCTCTTCATCGGTAAATCAGTTGTCGTTGCATCCGTAGGACTCTCGACGGCTTGAGATTCGATAGACATAGCTAACTCCTTTAATTAGAACCTTAAATAGGCTCTTCCAGTAAATCCCTGTTCAAAACGAACAAACAGGTCATCTTTATAATGAGTCAATTCGCCATTCACTATTTAAGTAATAGATAATTTGGCGACTCATAAACTTACGGCCCATATCATTTACCTAAGCCAACAAAATTAAATCACATGCTAACAGGATAAAAATAATCGAGACGTAAGGTCGAAATGAAAAACTGAGTATTGATTGACTTCATCAGCGTAACAGAACCCTAACGAGTCCTAAATTTCCAGCGACAAAGCGGCATAACATAGGTAGAGAAAGAACAGGTGGTAATGCAGAAAGGTTGGTAAGCTCAAGCGGCAAAGCGCTGCTGCGCAACAATTAGGCTACGCAACAGTACTACATCTAGCCTAGATTTACGACTTATATGGCATAGCGCCGAGGTAATCTTTCTTGCCAATTTCAACACCGTTGTGGCGCAAAATCGCGTAGGCTGTTGTTACATGGAAGTAAATGTTCGGAATAGCATGCTCAATGGCAAACTCATAACCTGTAAGATATTTTCCTTCCCATCGTGGTTGTGAGACATGGATCGTGGCCGCATTAGCAAAATCATCCGCTTTAAACGTTGCTAAATAATCCAAAACTGAGCTAATACGCGCTTGCAACTCTGCCAGCGTCGTCTCGCTATCATCATGCTTTGGCACTGTATCTAAGTTATCAGTCAAACGTGCTACGCCAATTTTGGCAGTATCGCAGGCAATTTGAACTTGGCGAATAAGATTGAATTGATCCGGCGCTAAACGTGAGTTTAAAAGAACCGCCATATCAACTTTCTTGAGGTTTGCGAAGCATTCGCCTTTTTCAAGAATAACGCTTAAATTTTTCAGCATCTTGCTAAATTGTACAACCGTTAAATCATAAAGCATGGCATAGACCTCATTGATGGACGCTACAAAACTGCAGCACTTAAGACGATCTTGGGGCAAATTACTCAATTTCAATCATTCTTGGAATTTAAGTATCTGCTTAATAATAAATACTTCAATATAAACGATATTAAGTCAATTAGGACAAGAAAAAGATAGACGTTACCTGTAGGGATAGAGCGTCAGCTACAAGCTAAGAGATTAAAATTATCTCGGACTGATCCGAATAACAATAACGTACACTCGTAGGAATTGGGATGGCCGGCTATGACGATAACCATTTGAGCGATAGCATCACTGGGACGGATTATCCGCGACGCCATAACGAAAAAAGCCTCATCTTTCGATGAGGCTTATCTCTTAATGTTGGCGGAGCGGACGGGACTCGAACCCGCGACCCCCGGCGTGACAGGCCGGTATTCTAACCAACTGAACTACCGCTCCTTTAGCTTAACGTCTACACGTTAACCTAAATTAGGCGCTTGGCGATGACCTACTCTCACATGGGGAGACCCCACACTACCATCGGCGCGTTTGCGTTTCACTTCTGAGTTCGGGATGGGATCAGGTGGTTCCACAAGGCTAT